>JALTZE010000226.1 GCA_027051315.1 Micavibrio sp. | reverse complement strand
TTGTGCGATATATTTATTATACCATATGGAGAATATTGCCGTCAAAAAGCAGAGTTCAGATACAGAAAAGGCCCTTGTTTTTCAAGGGCTTGTTTAGTTCTGTTATTGGTTGCGGGGGCTGGATTTGAACCAACGACCTTCAGGTTATGAGCCCGATAGCAACAAAGCTAAACCATTGAAAAGAATAACTTATTCATAGTAATAATTGTTTATGTGTAAGAGAATGTGTACTTTTCAACCCAAAAACTTACCTGAAACATGCCTTCTAACTCCAAATTAACTCACCCAAAATATACTTTCAATTGTAAAATAATAATTCTTACTCTATCAACCCAGCAAGAAAAGTTGCAAATGGTTCTATATCTTGCTCTACACTAGCTTTTTCAAGAGCTGTCATATACTCATTTCTTTTTTCCACTGGTATAACCATCCAAGAATACCCACCACTTGCCAACATTGTATTTAATAAAAATCGTCCAATACGACCATTACCATCTAAATATGGGTGGATATAAACAAAGATAAAATGTCCCAATACTGCTCTAACAGACGCTTCTGGCTCTTCACGAAGTAAATCAAATAATGCGGGGATAGCATCTAACACCACCTCTTGCCGTGGCGGTACATGCAAAGATTTGCGAATAAAGACAGGACAATTACGATAACCAGCAAGATCAGCAGGTTTTAACAAGCCCGCATTCACACTTGGTAAAAACATCTCGCGATACCAAATTCTATGGTCATTCTCTACAACATCTGCTGGATTTTTGCCTGCTAATATTACCTCTATACTTTGCTTTACAGCCTGAAATGCTTGCCAATATCCACGAGCAGCGAGAGCATTACGATGCTCCTTATCCCGCTCGTTCGTATCTGGGCTCCAATCACCGCTACGCACTCGTTCAATAAGTTCTGCACTTACCTGATAGCCTTCAATTGAAAGCGAGTGATAGGCATCAGTCACATAAATATCTTCAACTTGTTTTAAATATGTTTCTGCATTTTTGGGTAACCCTGAGCCTTTAGGAAAACACTCTATAACTACATCACGCATGTCTCTCCACGTGAGACGAATACGACTAACATAAGGAGATTGATCACGTTCTGGTAAAATAAATGGTAACGGCGTTTCAAAAGGGTCATCTTCTCGAACATCATAACCAGCAGAACGCATAGTGTTTAAAATATCATCTGCAATACGATCTCTACCAATATTACGAAATGCTCCTGCTAAACGTCCCGCAATTATGCTATGCCCTCCATTCAGTAGGATCTCTAATACTTCGGAGGCATCACGCACCATCGCTAAAGCAGCACGCATATCAATAGGATTCTGTTTATAATACCCCGCAGAGCAAGCAACCAAAGCCGCAGGAATAGAGAATAAACGCAGCCCGTCCTTTTCTACAATATATTTATTATCAGGCAAAGTCGCACGCACGTCCAAAAGTGAAGTTTCATATGGTAGCTTAGTAACATTATTTCTAGCCTTTGAACTTCTTACCAAAAGCTGACGTGGAACAGTCCAATTTTCTGCATGTATAGACAAGGACTGCTCTGGCGATAAACACCAATCATCACCTTTAAGATGTTGGAAATATTCAGCACAAAATTTCCAAAAAGAAGTATACCAAGATGTACTATCCCCTGCCACTTCATCAGGTCTGCATGGAATATACCAACCTTTAATGACTTCTTGTATAAAACCATTCTTAGATAAACGCTCACGGTGTGTTCTAGTTAAATCAGCAGAGCGTACTGTGTATTTGCCAGCATCTTGTAAAGACTTTAAGATTTTCAAAGATTCTGCCAATTTTTCCGATGGTGTTGCCATAATATAAACCCTATACCTATAATTTAATTACGCATGAATATTCGCACTTAATGTCGTGCCGATATTCGTTTATTATGTTGTGGCATAATTCGCCTTTTGTGTCGAGCAATTGTTCGTTTATTGTGTTTTAAAAGTTAAAGATATAATATAAACCCTTATTATTGAATATGATATTTTAATCTCCTTTTTACAAAGGCTTGTTGCGTTCCTTCCAAAATATCTACAATCCTTTTATTAATTCTAGGGTTCTCAATAGCTCCACTTTCATAGGAAAACTTATAGCAGCACGAATTTTTAATGACAAAACAGTAAAAGTTCCTGATGACTTTGGTCAATTGGTCGATGCCATCATAAAAATACTGGGTCACTAATGGATCTAGAGGATTAGAAGTACTTGGATTGGCTAGTCTTGTCGTCTGTAATGGCGGTGATCCATAGTCATTTA
>JALTZE010000225.1 GCA_027051315.1 Micavibrio sp. | reverse complement strand
GGTGAAAAAAGAGCTCTATATATTTTAAATATAATTTTTGAGGTGGAAGTAAGAAAAAAAGAAGAAGGAAACACCTTATTTATCATTGATGATATTACAGATTCTTTTGATTATAAAAATAAACACGCGATAATTGATTACCTAAAATATATGTCGAATATCGAAAGCTTTTATTTGATAATTCTGACACACAATTTTGATTTTTTAAGAACAATAGAAAATAGGCATATTGCGCCATCACACCAGTGTTTGATGGCGGTTAAATATGATGATCATATCAAGCTTAAGGTTTTTGATCGGTCTGTAATTAGAAATCCTTTTAATCGATGGAAAGGACAGCTAGATGATGACATGAAATTGATCGCATCTATTCCTTTTGTGCGCAATATTGAAGAATTTACGCATGGTGTAAAAGATAATGATGACTACACGCTTTTAACCTCTATTTTGCATTACAAAGAAGACACTGAAGAATTAAAGCTTTCTGATTTAGAGGCAATTTATAAAAAGAACTTCGGTGATATTAATTTTCCCCAGAGTGAGAAAAAGATTTTTGATTTAATTTTAGAAGCTGCAGATTCTTGTTTAGAAGCAGACGAGGGGATTAACCTAGAAAATAAAATTGTATTATCTATAGCAATTAGACTTTGGGCAGAAAGGTATATGACCGATAAAATTACAGATGTTGGAGAAATTAAGTCAGATCAAAATTGGGTTTTGCTTCAAAAATATGAGCAAGAATACAATAATGAGCGTGACAATATCGAGATTTTGCGGAGAGTAAACCTAATTACACCAGCTAATATTCATATTAACTCTTTCATGTATGAGCCTATTTTAGATATGGGTGACGGAGAATTGAGAGAATTATATAAAGATGTAAAAGAAAAATTAGTGTAGTTTTTCAGCGGTTTAGGATTCTAACTTGCGCAAATTGAGTGGGTTTTGTTGGTATAAGCGTTGGTATAAATATAATTCGAATTGGCACTTATTAAATTGAATCAATACGTTAATTGTCATTTATGAATGATGCCACCAGCCATTTTTCCAAGATATTTATTAGATATTTTATAGACATACTTCCTGAATTAATGAATTATGTTATGAATTCAGTTTTAATGGAAAAGAAAATGAATAAATCTGGAAATAATATTAATTTTGTTTCTGCCGTATCCATTGGGATTGGAACGATGGTTGGGGCTGGGATTTTCGCATTATTAGGTGAAGCTGGTTCTATTACAGGAAGTGCAACATGGATAAGTTTCTTTATTGGTGGTTTGATTGCTTTAATTAGTGGTTATTCCTTTGGTAAGCTTGGTGCGCGTTATCCCTCTGCTGGCGGTATTATTGAATATTTAGGTCAAAGCTATGGTACTGGTGTTTTTACTGGAGCTATGGGAGTAATGATGTATATTGGAGCAATTGTTTCCATTGCTTTGGTGGCTAAAGCGTTTGGTGCATATGCTTTAAGCATGATGCCTGATGGTACAAATTATATGTGGGAAACAATTTTTGCCGTTGCGATTATTATCTTTTTTGTGATTGTTAATCTTAATGGTGCAAAAGGTATGGCGCGAATAGAAACGGCAATCGTAGGATTGAAGCTTGTGGCTTTGGCTGTTATTGCTGTAGCCGGACTTTTTTATGTAAGCCCTGAACGTTTAGCTGTTTCTACATATCCTCCTGTCGCTAATATTTTTTATTCTTTGGCTATTACATTCTTTGCCTATGAAGGATTCCGGGTTATTACAAATGCAGCAGAAGATATGGATAATCCAGCAAAAACTTTGCCGCGTGCTATTATGAGTTCAATTGGGATTGTTATGGTTCTTTATATTCTTATTGCTATTGTTGTATTTGGTACATTGCCACTTCCAGAAATTATTCAAGCAAAAGATTATGCTTTGGCTGAAGCGGCAAAACCTGTTTTTGGTTCATTTGGATTTCATATTGTAGCTATTACTGCTTTGATTGCTACGGCATCTTCTATTAATGCTAATCTTTATGGGGTGACTAATATTACTTATCAGCTAGCAAAGAATGGGGAGCTTCCTAATGCATTTTCAAAACCAATTATGCATAGTAAAGAAGGATTGGTTATTAGCGGTATTTTTATTATTTTTCTTGCTGTATTCTTGAATTTGGGTGAAATAGCGGTTCTGGGGTCTATTTCAGTATTGATTATTCATTTTTTTACACATATTGGTCATCTTAAGCTTTTGAAGGAAACAAAAGCATCTTTATGGATGGTTGTTCTTGCTTGTTTTGTAACATTGGGTGCTATAGCAATGGCTCTTTTGTATGAGAGTAAACATTCCCCCCATATTGTAACAATGATTATTATGTTTTTATTGGGTTCTTTTTTGATTGAAATTGCTTTGCGGACATTTTTGCAAAAAAAGATTGTGCTTCGTATTAATGGAAATGGTTTTTGCATAAAATTCATGATGAAATAAAGCATTTTGTGCATCGTGATTAGAGCTATAATCCAAATATCGTAGTTTCCTTGATTTATAAAAGTAAAAAAACTACATTATATATGTAAGATTAATAGATATATTAAAAAAGTTTAATGGCAATATATTGTAGCTAATTTAATTATTAATCGGGCTATGGTTATATAAATTTATTTTATCATATATTGTTATATTAGCAGCTAAAATAAAGAAAACCTTATAGGGAGGGGATTAAATGGATGTCAATATTGTTGTCAAAGATATAAAAGAAGAAATTAAAGCACATCGAGGTTGGTATATTTTCGAAGGTTTTTTGTTTTTGCTTATGGGATTGTTGGCTATTTTGTTGCCAGATGTTGTTGCTGTTGCTGTAACTTTGTTGCTTGGGTCTTTGCTGTTTGTTGGTGAAGTAGCGCGAGTAGCCACTTTTTTTCGATATCCTAAACAATTAATGAAACTGCTTTCTGGTTTGCTTTTTATTATGGCGGGATTGGTTGTTGCTTTCTTTCCATTGGCAGGGCTAGTGACCTTGGCGGTTCTGATTAGTGCTGTATTATTACTTGAAGGTCTTTTTGAAATTCTTTTTTCTCTTGCATTTAAGCCTTTTTTGGGGTGGAAATAGATGATGTTTAGTGGTGTTATTGCTTTAATATTAGCATTATTTGTAATGGTATATTTTCCTGCAGCAACTATTTTGATTTTGGCTGTTATTATTGGTTTTAATATGGTCACTTATGGCATATCGATATTGATTTTGGCATATAAAGCAGGCAAAGAATGTAATTAATATGGAAGGAATAATATAATGGCACTGACATTTAAAAATATTGAATTGATTGAACAAGAAAAATATGTGTTTTTAAGAATTACAGGAAAATTGGAGAAAGAAGATTATGATTTTTTTGTTCCTGAAATTGAAAAACATATTGAACAATATGGCAAATTAAATGTGATAATTGAGCTTGATAACTTTAAAGGTTGGACGGCAGGTGCGGCGTGGGAAGATACAAAATTCGGTATTCATCACTTTAACGATATTAGAAGATTGGCGATTATTGGTGATAGGGCTTGGGAGAAAGGTATAGCTGTATTTTGTAAAGTTTTTACTACTGCGGAAGTTCGTTATTTTGACTCTAATGAAAAATCTGCACGTGAAAGAGCGGAAAATTGGGTTAAAGAAAATGATAAAAAAGAAGTTGTATAAATTAGTGGAAGTAATAAAGAATGGATAAAAACCCTTATGATATATTAGGTGTTGATAAGAGTGCCTCTGATGCTGAAATCAAATCGGCTTATCGCAAGCTTGCAAAAAAATATCATCCTGATTTGAATCCAGATAATAAGGATGATGATGTTCGGTTTAAGGATATTTCTGCAGCTTATGATTTTTTGAAAGATAAAGATAGGCGTGCTGCTTTTGACCGTGGTGAGATTGATATGCAAGGTCAACCGCAATGGTCAAAAGGTGCACAGGAAGCATATGGTAAAGAAAGGCAATATTATCGCGATTTTGCTGAGAGTCCGCAAGGAACACGTTATTCTGCATATGGTAATAATATAAATCCAGAAGATATTGAGGATATTTTAGGTTCAATGTTTGGAAGGAAAACATATGGAGGTGGTTTTGATGATATATTCAAGCAACAACAAAGTTTGGACGTGCATTATCGTTTAGATGTTGATTTTATGGAGGCTGCTCTTGGTGCTGAAAAGCAGATTACCATGCCAGATGGGAAAAAACTTAAAATAATTATTCCTGAGGGAGTAAAAGATGGTCAAAAATTACGCCTTAAAAATAAAGGGAGAGAATTTCCTGATGGTCATCAGGGTGATGCTTATATTGAAATTCATATTAAACCAGATAAAATATTTACCCGTAAGAGGAATGATATTTATACGGAGATTCCTATTGCTATTAATGAGGCTATTTTAGGAAGCACAATAGAGGTTGAAACTATACATGGTTTTGTCAAAGTGAAAATTCCTAAGGCTACAGATTCTGGTAAAAGATTTCGCTTAAAAGGTAAGGGGATTAAAGGTGGAAACCATTATGTGGATGTGCAAATTGTTATGCCGGATAAGATAGATGAGGATTTAGAAAAATTTATGACAGAATGGGCTAAAAAACATTCTTATAATCCGCGTAAAGTTAAAGTAAAGAGAGAGAAAAGTGCATGAGACGAATTGATGAAGCTTTAAAAGAGATTGATTATCTTATAGACCATGCGATTTTAGAAGATTTTATTGCACGTGGTTGGGTGCGTCCTGTAAGAGATGAGATTGATTATGTTTTTGATGATATGGATATGGCGCGAATTAGGTTAATTTGTGATTTGCATATTGATATGAAGTTTGAAATTGATGCGGTTGACCTTATTCTTTCTCTTATGGATAAGCTTTATAAAAGTCGATTAGAATTTAAAAAGCTTACAGAGGCGATAGAGAAACAACCAGATAATGTATATAATGAAATTATTGATGCACTTGGGGGAAATGGGAATTAGTTATATATAGAAAATATTTGATATTTCTGGGTAGGGATTTATATTATCCTTTGGAAATTTAGGGTTATTATATGTATAAAGATTTTATTATTTTTCAATTCCTGAATAAAATGGCGGGATATTTTGATAGAATAGGGTTTAAGGTTAAATGTCAAAAATTCTTACAATGCTTAAAAGCAAAATACACAGGGCAACGATAACGCAATCAGATATGCATTATGAGGGCTCTATTACAGTGGATAGAGATTTATTGGATAAAGCAGGTATATTGCTAAATGAACAGGTTGATGTTCTTAATATCAATAATGGGCAGAGATTTACTACATATGCTATTGAGGGTGAGAGAGGTTCTGGTATTATCGGGGTAAATGGTGCAGCGGCTAGGCTTGTACAAACTGGTGACCTTATTATTATTTGCTGTTATTGTCAGATGGATGAAGATGAAGCAAGGCGACATGTTCCTAAAGTTCTTTTGATGGACGATAATAACAAGATTAAAGAAAGCTAGGCTTTTTTATCTACGCTTTTTAAGAGCTCTTCTTGTAATTCTGTTGCTGTTTTTATTACGCTTAGATTTGCTTTATATGAAAGTTCAGCAAGTTTTATTTTTATTGCTTCTTCTGCTAAATCAGTATTTGGAACGCCTATATTACCATTTTCATCGGCAAATGGAGAATCTGGTGAATATGCAGGGATAAAAGCAGGATTTTTTGTTGTTATATTTGCGCTAACCCCACCAGCTTTATTTGCCTGTTTTGTTACAATTTGAGTATTGTAGGGTTGATTATTACTTTCAGGGGTAAGAGAGCCTGCTGAGCTTATGTTGGCGATGTTATTAGCTCCTGCTTCTATGCTTTTGGAAGCCGCTGATAATCCCGTTAATGCTGTGTTTATCGCTTTCATCATTAATTGTATGGTAACATAATATAATTAATAATTGTTGAATAATTTTTAAATATGATTCACAATTTACGCAGATTTATATTCTATAGAAAGGTTAGAAAATGGTCAGGTTGGTTAAGATTTCTTCTATATTGGCAGTTGTTATATTGCTTATTGGGGCTGTTTCTCAGGCACAGGCAGAGCCAAAAAACTGGCCTATTGGGTGGAATAGCTGGTTTAGCGGTATGTATAAATATTACCATTCAAGGAATAGTGATTTTGTTCCCTATGTTAATACGGGGAAAGAAGTTCATCTTGCTAATTTAAAAGATGATAATTGGTCGCCTGATGTATGGGCACATCAATATGATGACCCTAAAAAAGTTGTAGAGAATTTTTATGAATCTGGAATTATTACAAGGCAATATAGCGATGATGATGTGGCTATATTACAGGTAGGTCCTGGATTTTATCATCTTTCTGCAATAGACCAGAATCGTGTTGCCAAATATTTAGAATTTATTCATGGTCAAAAGGGCGTAGATATGTTTTTTAAATTACAGGACTGGCATACGAAAGAAATCATAGGAGTTTATAATAGTAAATATGGTTTACAGTTTAATTAATAAATTTTAGTTTGAGATATTAAAAAACTCCGTAACGTTATATTTACGGAGTTTTTTATTTTTATATTACGGATAGAATCTTAATTTTTTTCTTTATCAACTAATTTATTTTTTGCTATCCATGGCATCATTGAACGAAGGTTTTTACCTACTTTTTCTATATCATGTTCAGCGTTTATTCTTCTGATAGCTTTGAAGCTTGGCTGTCCTGCTTTGCATTCTAACATCCAATCTCTTACAAAGCGTCCTGATTGAATATCATCAAGTATGCGTTTCATTTCTTTTTTAGTTTCAGGAGTTATGACTCTTGGTCCTGAAACATAATCACCATATTCGGCAGTATTTGATATTGAATAACGCATATTTGCCATTCCGCCTTCATACATAAGGTCAACGATAAGTTTTACTTCATGTAGGCATTCGAAATATGCCATTTCTGGTGCATATCCTGCTTCTGTGAGTGTTTCGTAACCTGCTTTTATAAGGTTACATAATCCACCACATAATACGGCTTGTTCACCAAAAAGATCTGTTTCGCATTCTTCGCGGAAAGTTGTTTCAATTATTCCTGACCTTCCTCCGCCGATTGCGCAAGCATATGAAAGACCTATTTCCATTGCTTTTCCTGTGGCGTCTTGATGTACTGCTATTAAGCATGGAACGCCACCATCTTTTTGATATTCACCACGTACCGTATGACCTGGTCCTTTTGGTGCAACCATGAAAACATCAATATCTTGTCTTGCCTCGATTAAATTAAAGTGGATATTTAATCCGTGAGCAAAAGCAAGTGCCGCTCCTTTTTTCATATTATCATGGATATGTGAGTAATATATATCTCTTTGTAGCTCATCAGGTGTACACATCATTATTACATCAGCCCATTTTGCAGCTTCGGACGGAGTCATTGTTTCAAAGCCTGCTTCTTGTGCTTTTTTATTTGTTGAGCTTTCGGGGCGAAGGGCAATTCTTACATCTTTTACACCAGAATCACGCATATTTGCTGCATGGGCATGTCCTTGAGAGCCATATCCTATGACGGCTACTTTTTTATTTTTTAAGATTTCTATGTTACAGTCTTTATCGTAATATACTTTCATGGTTTAGCCCTTTGATATTTTATTAAATTTATAGTTAAACAGAACAGCAAAATTTTGCTATAGAATCAAGAGATATGTTTTCTATATCATTATGATTTTTCTTTTCCTCTGGATAAGGCTGCTACTCCAGTACGGCTTATTTCAACTAATCCTAGAGGAAGCATAAGTTTTATAAAAGCGTCAATTTTATCTGAGCGTCCTGTTATTTCGAATGTAAAAGAGTCTGTTGTGCTGTCAACGACGCCTGCACGGAATATTTCTGCTGTTCTAATTGCTTCTATTCTATCTTCATTGCGTCCTGCTACTTTTACCAGTGCTAGTTCACGTTCGACATGAGGTCCTTTTATTGTCAAATCAGAAACTTTGTGTACAGGTATTATACGCCCTAATTGGTTTTTGATTTGTTCAACTACCATAGGAGTACCTGTACATACGATAGTTATACGGGACAGGTTTTTATCGTGGTCTGTTTCTGCTACTGTGAGGCTTTCAATATTATAACCTCTTCCTGAAAATAACCCGATTACTTTTGCCAAGACACCTGGTTCATTATCTACTAATATTGATAATGTGTGAGAGTCTTTACTTTCTTTGTATATTTGTTCGCCATATACGCTTTGTGTAGCTTCTGTATTCATTTTATATCCCTCTTTTTTATACTAATTTTTTTCCTGCTGCCCCTATGGCATTTTTAATTTCTTCTGCACTTGGTGATAAAAGCATATCATTATGAGCTTTTCCTGAGGGAATCATAGGGAAGCAGTTTTCATTTTTGCTAACTCTGACATCTACTATTGTCATTACATCAGATTCAATCATCTCTTTGATTTTTTCATCGAGCTGTGATGGTTTTTCGATAACTATTCCTTTTCCTCCGTATGCATTTGCGAGTTTTACAAAATCGGGTAAAGCATTCGAATATGTTTCGGAATATCTTTCACCGTGTAAGAGTTCCTGCCATTGTCTTACCATACCCATCCATTGATTATTTAATATAAATATTTTAACAGGTAATTTATATTGTATGGCTGTTCCCAGCTCTTGCATATTCATTTGGAAAGATGCTTCTCCTGATATATCTATTACCAACGCATCAGGGTGGGCGGTTTGTACACCAATAGCAGAGGGAAGACCATATCCCATTGTTCCAAGTCCGCCAGAAGTCATCCAGTGATTTGGTTTATTAAATGGCAGAAATTGTGCCGCCCACATTTGATGTTGTCCTACTTCTGTTGTTACAAAAACATCATCACGTCCTTTTATTGCTTCACGTAGTCTTTCAAGAGCGTATTGAGGTTTTATTTCTTCTTCTGAATTTTTATATGAGAGGCATTTTACGTTTCTCCAGCTTTCAATTAATTTCCACCAATTTTCAAGTTCTGTTTTGTTTTTATTTCCGCCATGTTTTTTCCATGCTTCCATCAAAGCTTTGATGGCAAGTTCTGCATCTGAAACTATTGGAACATCTACATGTATATTTTTATTGATTGATGAAGGGTCAATATCTATATGGATTTTTTTTGAAAATGGAGCAAAGGCATCGGTGCGTCCTGTTACTCTGTCATCAAATCTTGCTCCTATACATATCATGACATCGCAATCATGCATTGTCATATTTGCTTCATATGTTCCGTGCATACCTAACATGCCAAGCCATTGTTTATCATTTGCAGGATATGAGCCAAGCCCCATTAACGTGCTGGTAATGGGAAAACCTGTTTCTCTGACGAATTCTGTCATCAAATCACAAGCTTCTTTTCCTGAATTTATAACTCCTCCACCAGTATAAAATACGGGTTTTTTTGCTGATATTATAAGATTTATTGCTTTTTCTATTTGTGATTCTTGGGGCTTTATTTGAGGTTGGTATTTGTCATATTTTATTTCGTCAGGGCGTTTATATGTGCCTTCGGCAAATTGAATATCTTTTGGTAAATCTATGATTACTGGTCCTGGTCGGCCTGTTTTAGCGACGTGGAAAGCTTCATGAATTGTTTCTGCTAATTTATCTATCTTCTTTACCAAATAATTATGTTTTGTACATGGTCTTGTTATGCCTGTTGTATCTGCTTCTTGGAAAGCATCATTACCGATTAGAAATGTTGGAACCTGTCCTGAAATACAAATAATAGGCACAGAATCAAGAAGAGCGTCTGTAAGACCTGTTACAGCATTTGTTGCGCCTGGACCAGATGTTACAAGAGCAGCGCCAACTTTGCCAGTGGACCTTGCATATCCTTCGGCAGCATGTAGGGCTGCTTGTTCATGTCTTACCAAGATATGTTTTATTTTTCCACTTTGGAATATAGCATCGTAAATGGGTAAAACTGCGCCACCTGGATAGCCAAAAATTGTATCTATGCCATTATCAAGAAGTGCCTGAATAACCATATCAGCACCGCTCATTATCATATTGTTAGTTTTTTGTTCTTCTTTTTCTTGTTTTTCTATTATAGATGTATTTGTACTCATATATTCCTCTATTGTATGTATATGGCGTGATAATAATGGTAAGTTCCGTTTGGTGGATTTCCACCTCCTTCGAAGCATCCCGATGGTTTTCCGAATAAAACTTTTTCTGTTGTGGAGCTATCTCCTAACCAGTTTGAACAAGAGCCCGAGCCACAACCATTTGCTAAAGTACCATCATATTTTGTCATAGCTGCGTCCCCTGTATCTGTTGGGATTGCACCTGAAGAAGTTTCAATTCCTAGCTTCGAATTTATAGCATCACATACAGATTTATTCAAATTTTTAAGAAATAAAACAATTTCGGCGCAATCTGATGTTGAACATTGGTCATTGTCATAGCCATTGCCAAGTGCATGCACAAAAATACTTGAATATATATATGCGCTGCCGTCATTTGCATTTTCTGGTGGTTTTGCAACGGATAGAGCTGCGCCATTTTCTTTGAATATATGGCATTCTTCTCCCGTTGGTGATGAAGCGTTATTATATGCACTGTCTGCATTATGTTCGAATGATATTTCTGTAATATCACATCCTTCTATGAGGGTAAGATTTTGCATGGCGTTTGATAATGCATTACCATATGCCATGATTTCATTTGCGGCGATATTGGATTGTTCTTTTGATAGTCCTAATGAGCCTGTTCGCATTGAACCTGAAATTGCATAGGACAATGCTGCTAGCATTGCTATTGCTATCAGAATATAAAAAAGAGCGTTTCCTGACTGACTATTATATATTTTCATAATATAAAAAAGAGCGTTTCCTGACTGACTATTATATATTTTCATAATATAAAAAAGAGCGTTTCCTGACTGACTATTATATATTTTCATAACTGTATATTTTAAATTTTACTAAATTTATGAAACATAATAAT
>JALTZE010000224.1 GCA_027051315.1 Micavibrio sp. | reverse complement strand
ACGGCAAAGAAGAAATAGACAAATGGCATAAATGGCAAAACATAATATAATAAAAACCCTGCAGCCAATCCTATAGTTGCTATCGACCATGCAGCACTCGCAAATGCATCAGCAAGAGCCGCAGATTCACTATTTAGCATTTTAGCAATAGCCTGTTTACCCATACTGGCCCCACTTGCCAATAAAACTCTGTTAATAGTATTATCTATCAATGTTTTACCAAGACCAGATAATTGTGCTAAAGGGTGAACATCTTCATTATCTCTAAAGGAAAACAAGCCATCAAGACCAAAAATAAAACTTATTGTTTTTAGCCATATATTATTATCATTTGCATGGCTTCTACTATCTTCGGATATATCACTTAAATCTATAGCCTTATCAATTCCGCATAATAATTTAGCCATCCCCCTACCTAAATCACCATCATCAAATTTAATGGCCTTACCATCACTCAAAGTAGGATTACACTCATCTTCAGCAGATACATTTTCATCAACCTGTGCCTTCTTACGAGCAATTTCTTGCATAACTGACGGCTTTTTTGATACCGTTCCAATATCCTTGGCAGAAGCTATAAATGCTCCATTCATTTCGGCTATACGATTATACCACATACCAGCCGCAGCCCAACCCCTATTCAAAAATTCAGGAGAAATAGCCGCATATGATTTGGTTGCCTGCTCAATAACAGCAGCCTCTATAATAGCCTTATACTGATTTCTATATTGTTCAACCAGATTCTTAAATGCTGCGGAATCCGCTTCTATCTCTGTTAAATCACCATTAAAATTCTTCACTTCATTCCACACATAAACAGATGACCATGTACTAAGTTCAACATCGCCCGTTATACCCT
This sequence comes from Micavibrio sp., assembly GCA_027051315.1. Classification (GTDB taxonomy): domain Bacteria; phylum Pseudomonadota; class Alphaproteobacteria; order Micavibrionales; family Micavibrionaceae; genus JALTZE01. The sequence goes on along the minus strand of JALTZE010000224.1, from coordinate 1,477 downwards.
CTACAGATGTTTCAAAATCCTCCAACCACATTCTTTTTAATTCATTATAATAAGCAGTTCTTAAAAATTTTGAGCCAGGTTCTGCAAGATCTCCTGTTTTAAGAACCACCTCACCACAAATTGGAGATACATGCCCTTTTTCTTCATTATAAGCATCAACATCCCTCACCCCAAACCTTATCATAACATCACCGCTACCATAAAAGTCCAAGGCCTCATCATAAGTGGTATAAATAAAAGGTAGATAATTAGGATTATTATTTTGTGATCTAACCAGATAAGCCTTAATACCATTTTTTGGGCCTGCTTCTTGCGGTGGACCAGCTGCTGGATTATCAAGAGAGAAATAGTTTGAACCAATATCTGCCAATGTATAAGCAGGACCAGTACATTTATTATTACCATCTTTACATATATTTTCAGTTTCATAATATTTACGGCAAGTTTTTGCTATTCTCATAAAATTAAGCAATTCTGCAGGATTCGGTTCTTTTGGTATAGCAATCATCTCTTCTGGATTATTTTGAACCACCATATTGGTACCAGCTCCAAGTTCTCCAGTAAAAGCAAGCCAACCATTTGTAGCAAGCCCCGACCCCCATTTGGCAGCATATAAAACCATATATTGAGCTCCATTATATCCCGTATTAAGAGGAATCAAAATACCAAGAGCAAAAACCATTCTCAAAGGAGCCCAAACACTATTAAATCTTTTACCAAAGGGTGTTCCTGTCTGCGCCGTTTCCGCAATTATAACAATTATATAATATAAGAATATAATAAATGCTACTACCAGTAATGCAGAACTGTAAAACTGAAACATCGAGGCCAATGCCACATGAAAAACAGTCTTACCACTACTAACTTCATCTCCATTAACATACGTCATAGGAGGATATGTATAATCATATGTTGTTCCATTAACAGTAACAGAGGCTGATGTTAAATTAGCAGGGTCAGTATTAATAACCAATCTTTGACAAGGGTCAGCCGCTCCTGTAAGAACGCAAGAATCAAAGATACCTTCAATACCAAAAACTCTATCAAGCAAGATAAAAGCTATATCATGTCTTGGACTCATCGTTATAAAAAAATCGGCAAAATCAGCTGCCACAGCATCAGGAGTGGCTATGGCAATCAATATCGCAACTATCTGAAAAACAATTATTACAAAAGCAAATAATATAGCTATAAATACTAAAATCTGATCAATATTGTTCTTAGTTATTTTTAGATTATTAGCAGCTTCTGCTATAACATGCCTTATTCCATATTTACCTATATTCTTACCATTTAAAAGAGGATGACCAGCAGGCAACAATCCCACAGACCTATATATAATTGCCACAAGATATGCAAGATGAATAAAACTTAGATTAAAAAGCCCAAAAACTCTAGGAACAATTCTAGGCAAAGTAGCATATTTTATTACATCTTTTGCAACTATTTCTCTCATTTAATTATTTCTCACTAATCT
>JALTZE010000223.1 GCA_027051315.1 Micavibrio sp. | reverse complement strand
GATTTAGACACATCAGAATCATTAAGAAGCATCTGAACATCGACAACAGCAACCCTAGTAGTACCCACCGTATCCGCCAAAGAAACAGAAGAAAAAGCAAAAATCACAATAAAAAATATCGAAAATAATCTAAACAATTATATCTCCTAAATTAAAAACGTGTACCAAAAGAAAATCTAAAACTTTCTTTACTATCATATTCCTCATCAGCATAAGGAAGAGCATAATCAATTCGAATAGGACCAAATGGCGAACGCCAAGATACCCCAACACCAGCAGCAGCCCTTATAGAACTATCATCCACAATATTAAATCCTGAAGCATCATCAAGCCCCCATAAAGAACCAAAATCTGTAAATAAATGCCCCTTAACACCTAATTCATCAGGTAATCCAACTGGCATTGAAAGCTCAAACGAACCACGATAATATCTATTTCCACCTAAAGAATCATCAGTTACCGTATCCCTAGGACCAACCCCAGACCTTTGGAATCCACGTAAACTATTCCCACCTAGGTAAAATCTTTCATTAATAGCTACACTTTCACCGCCATAACCCTCAATAACACCTATTTCACCTAAGCTATTAAAAATCCAATTATCTGCAATCGGATAATAATGCGATATACCTACTTTGGCTGATACATATTGTGAATCACCACCAAGACCAGAAACCTCTGTATCAAGCCAAAAACGTTGACCTTTTGTTGGAAAGAAAACACTATCCCTGTTATCAAAAGTAACACCTTGCGAAATTGCAGAAGTCGTTCTTTTACCAGCTTGCTCCCTAATAAATCTTGAAGCATTTGACTGAACATTTCTAATATCATTACTTTCAATTCTATAACCTAGATTCTGCCTCCAATATTCTGACAAAGGATAACCAACTCGCAGCCCACCGCCAACTCTTTCTTGGTCAAAAGAGCTTTCTTTTTGTAAATTCCTTGTTACGCGGAACAAATCAGTACCAACAGAGATATCACGATTCATAAAATAAGGCTCAGTAAAAGAAAAATTAAACTCTGTACGCTTTCCAGCAACAGTAGCACCTAAATTAATATTTTGCCCCTTACCAAGAAAATTTCTTTCTCTAAATCTTATATCCGCAAGAGGGCCATCAGATGTAGAAAGTCCCGCACCAAAAGATATCTCACCTGTTGATTGTTCTGTTACATCAATATCAACCACAGTTTTATCAGGTGCGCTTCCTGATAAAATATCCATATTTACATTTTCAAAATATCCAAGGTCTTTTATCGCTTGCTCTGACCTTGCTAATTTAGATTTACTATATGGGTCGCCTTCATTCAAAAGCATCTCGCGCCTTATAACCTTATCCATAGTCCTAACATTGCCACGAATATTGATTTTTTCAACAAATACCCTAGGTGTTTCATTAATATTAAATACTATATCTACTGTTCCTTCTTCTTTATTTTTATGTATATCAGGGCGTATATTAACGAACGCAAATTGCATATCTCCCATAACATCAGACATTTTATTTATTGTGGATTGCACCTTATCTGCGTTATACCATTCACCAGAAGATAAATCGACATACTCTTTAAGAACATTTGCATCAAAATATTTAATTTTTGAATTTATATGAATCTTACCTACCTTATATCTTTTCCCTTCATACAAACTATAAGTCATATAAAATCTGCTTTTATCAGGAGAAAGCTCAGCAACTGCATTTTCAATTCTAAAATCAGCATAACCATTTCTTAGATAATGCCTTCTAAGAAGTTCTTTATCATATTCCATTCTATCAGGGTCATAACGGTCATCATTACTTATAAACCTGTACCATCTTGCTTCTTTGGTGCTTATTTCCTTACGAAGCCTTTCATCATCAAATTTTTTGTTCCCGATAAATCTTATAGAGCTTACCTTCGTAACAGCTCCCTCATTTATCACAAAGACCAAATCAACTCTGTTTTGGTCAAGCTTAATTATTTCTGGCTCAATAGAAACAGAAAAACGACCATTTCTTCTATATAACTGATATAACCTGCTAACATCATTTTGCACTTTTGTTCTAGTTAACACTTGTCTTTGCCTAAGAACAATTTCAGATGCCAATTCTTCATCTTCAATTTTCCTGTTACCTTCAAAAGCAATTCGATTAATCACAGGATTTTCTACAACAGCAACCTCAATATATCCATTACCCTTATTTTTAATCACAACATCGGCAAAAAGACCCGTAGCAAAAAGATTTTTCAAACCTTTGTTAAGCATATCTTGATTTATATCATCACCCGCCCTTATATCAAGATAGGTAAGGATAGTTTCCGTTTCCACTCTTTTAGCACCAGAAACAAGAACTTGCTTAACTTTATCAGAAGCATAAGACGGCACAACAAAACCAATAACAAATATTGCCGCAATAAGAACAATAGAAAATTTTCTTAACATATTAGAGAATCTCTTTCGATTAACCAAATAAACGATTATATCCTACCTGCACTATATGGAAGTGCAAGTAAAATCTATTTTTCATCTCCAGATTTATTTTGCTAATTGATATATATCATTAATATTTGCAAACAACATCAAACCAATCAATAAAGCAAAGCCAACCTTAAAGGCATGTTCTTGAACTCTTTCAGAAATAGGAGAACCCTTGATAGCTTCAATAACATAAAATAAAAGATGCCCACCATCAAGCAAAGGCACAGGGAACAAATTAATGAGACCAAGATTTATAGAAAGCATAGCAGCAAACATAAGCAACGGTAAAATTCCCGAATCTGCCATATCACCAGCAATAGCCCCAATTCTAATAATCCCACCAAGTTCAGTCGCATCTCTTGTTCCAACAACCATCTGCCCCAAAGCCTTCAAAGTATCGCTTGTTGCCTCATATGTTCTGGAAACAGCTTCCGAGATAGCTCCAAAAAAGCCATAGACAATTCTTTTTTCTTCTAATGTTTCTGCAACGACTAAAACTCCATAATTTTCCGAAACTTTCACATCAATATCTTTATTAAGATTAAGAAAAGGCTTTATATAAAGGTCATCAATTCTTGTATTTCTATCCAGCTTAATTTTAATTACTTCACCTTTTTCCATCGCTGATTTTAGCAACTTGATAGTTAAAGCAAGATTACCCTTAGTATCAACATCATTAACTGCCAAAACCATATTTAAATCAAGAGCACTGCTTGGCCCCATAATACCCAAATAACCCTTCGAATGACCAAAACCAAAACGGTCCTCATCATGTTTTACACTTGGAGTAAAGGTAATATTAATCTCTTTCCCATCACGCAAAATAACAGCCTCAACAGGCGTATCAAGAGCAAGAACAACTTCCTTAACCAAATCACCAAAGCTTTCCATCTCTCTACCATTTGCCTTAATAATAACATCATGAGGCATTAACCCAGCTCTTTCAGCAGCAGAACCTTGCTCAACAGCGGAAATAGAAGGAGGTATAACAACCTTTCCTGAGCTCATAAATACAGCAGCAAAAATAAAAATAGCAAAAAGGAAATTAATAGCAGGACCAGCAAAAACGATAGCCATTCTTTTCCAAACAGATTTATTATAAAAAGCCACCCTCTTTTCTTCTTCTGTAAAATCTCTGGTTACGCCATTTTCTGTAACAGCCTCAGAATGAGTCGAGCTCGCAGGGTCAACATCACCAAACATTTGAACATAACCACCCAAAGGAATTGCCGATATTTTCCATCTTGTCCCTGATTTTTTATCAGTATATCCAAAAATTTCTGGTCCTAAGCCAATAGAAAACACCTTAACCCTAACGCCACACATACGAGCAACGATAAAATGCCCCCACTCATGAACAAAAACCAATATACTCAAAACGAGTACAAAAGTACCCCCATAAAGCAATGCATTACTACCAAATCCATGCAAATATTCCATCATTGTTTCCATTATTTACTCTTTCTAGCTGATAAGTATTTTTTTGCAATTTCCCTGCTATATAAATCATATTCAATAACATCATCTATAGCAGAAACATTTCCTATATCAATATAGTTCAAAACATATTCTACACAAGAATTAATCTCACTATAATCTATTTCCCGATTTAAAAAAGCCTCAACAGCAATTTCATTGGCTGAATTTAAAGCTATACAATATGCTTGCCCCGCTTCTAAACAATCATAAGCTTTTTTTAATAGAGGAAATTTATTATAATCTGGTTTTATAAATTGCAAATCATTCATATTAAAAATATCAAGTTTTTTGCTTATCCCATCAACTCTTTCTGGCCAACCAAGTGCATAAACAATAGGCGTACGCATATCAGGAGCTCCCATCTGAGCCAATACAGACCCATCTAAATATTCAACCATTGAATGGATGATAGATTGAGGATGAATAACCACATCTATTTTATCAAAAGGCATCGCAAAAAGATGATACGCCTCTATCACCTCCAAAGCCTTGTTCATCATAGTTGCGCTATCCACTGATATTTTTGCACCCATAGACCAATTCGGGTGTGCTATTGCCTGTTCTGGATTTACATTTTTTATATCATCTATATCCCAGTTAAGGAAAGGTCCACCTGATGCAGTAAGTATTATTCTTCTAACAAAATCTTTATGTTTTTTCTCTAAACATTGAAAAATAGCATTATGCTCACTATCAACAGGAAGAATATTTGCACCTGATTTTTTTGCTAAATCTATTAATATATGCCCCGCTGCTACCAAAGGCTCCTTATTAGCAATAGCAACCTTCCGCCCCTTTGAAATTGCTTTGTAAACTGGTTCCAGACCTGCAAAACCAACTATTGCAGCAACAACAACATCACATTCTATTTCTGCAATATTATTTATTTCTTCTTTCCCTGAAAAAACTTTACATTTTGTACCTGATAGCTCTTCTTTTACAAAATTATAATATTCACCATCACCAATAACAACATATTCAGGATTAAATTCCCTTGCCTGTGCCACTAGTTTTTCTGCACTTTTATTTGCCGTTAAAGCTTTTACACAATATTTATCTTGAAAATTTCTTACAATATCGAGTGTTTGCTCACCTATAGAACCAGTAGAACCAAGAATTACTATATCTTTAATCATTACACAGCCCCAAAAACAGCCCAATAAGCAACCAAAACAAAAAATGATACGGGCATCAAAGCATCAATTCTATCCAGAATCCCTCCATGTCCAGGAATAATATTTCCCGTATCTTTCACTCCTACAAATCTTTTCATCGCAGAAACGGCAATATCTCCTGCCTGCCCTATAATCCCCATAAAAGCACCAAAAACAAATACCCATAAACTAGAAAATTCAAAAAAAACAGCAACCATATAGTAAAATACTAAACCACCTGCCATCATGCCGCCAATAAGCCCTGCCCATGTTTTGTTAGGGCTAAGCACAGGAGCCATTTTAGCCCCCCCAACAAATTTACCAGCAAAATAAGCGCCCGTATCTCCTGCCCAAACCAAAGCAAATAATGAAAAAACCAGCAACGCTCCATTATCTTCTTCCCTAAGCACATATATAGCCCCCAAACAAACACCAATATATAAGGAACCTAATAATCCTACAATAGTGGAATATTTAACCTTAAATGCCATTTTCCACCATTCATAAACAGCAACCACCATAAGCAAAGCTAAAAATATTTGAAAATAAATACCGCCATAATAAACACAGGCAAGAACAGCAGGTATCATAACCAAAGAAGAAATAACGCGTTTTAAAAATTTGCTATCCTTTAGCATGTACGTTACCAAAACGCCTTTCACGCCCCATATATTCATTAATACAGCTTTCAAGATGATATTTGTCAAATTCAGGCCAGAAAATATCAGTAAACACCATTTCGCTATATGCACATTGCCACAAAAGAAAATTAGAAACTCTTTTTTCACCACTAGTCCTTATAAGAAGGTCAGGGTCAGGCATTCCCGCTGTATATAAATGCCTTTCAAATACTGCCAAAGCTTCATCTTTATCTGTAAAAGCTTTTCCAACTTCCACAGCTTCCTTTGATAATTTCATAGCAGCCCTTAAAATATCTTGTTTTCCACCATAATTAAGAGCAATTACCAATGTAAGTTTTGAATTATTTTCTGTAAGTTCTTCAGCCCTTTTTATTAAATTTTTAATATCACTATCAAACTGGTCAATTGCACCGATAACTTTCAACCTTATATTATTTTTGTGAAGTTCTGCCATCTCTGCTTTTAAATAATATCTAAGAAGCCTCATAAGCTCCCCCACTTCTTCTTTTGGTCTGCTCCAATTTTCCGAAGAAAAACCAAATAAAGTAAGATATTCAATCCCTAAATCAGCAGCAGCCTCAACCACTCTTTTCACAGCATCAACGCCTTTTTTATGACCTGCTGTTCTAGGCAAGCCTTTTTTCGCTGCCCAACGCCCATTTCCATCCATAATTATTGCAACATGGCGGGGATATTGGCTCTCTTGATTAGTAGAACTCATAAAATTACCTTTAGACTTTCATAATATCTTTTTCTTTTTCGGCAAGATGAGTATCAATTTTTTTTACCATTTCATCGGTAAGCTTTTGCACTTCATCTGCCATACGTTTATGTTCGTCCTCTGTTATTTCTTTATCTTTTTCAAGTTTTTTGAGCTCATCCATACCATCTTTACGAACATTTCTTACAGAAATTCTTGCTTGCTCCGCATATTTGGCAGCCACCTTTGTAAGCTCAATCCTGCGCTCTTCGTTAAGCTCTGGAACAGGCACTCTTATAACATTACCTTCTGGTTGAGGATTAAGACCAAGCCCAGCTTCCATAATTCCTTTTTCAACAGCCTTAACAGCAGAACCATCCCAAACAGTAACTGTCAAAAGTCTTGGCTCAGGCGTGGAAACAGTAGCAACCTGATTAAGAGGCATTTTTGAACCATACATATCAACCATTACGGGCTCAAGCATATTAACAGAAGCCCTTCCTGTTCTAAGCCCTGATAATTCTTTACAAAAATTATCATATGCGCCTTCCATTCTACGTCTTAAATCTTTTATATCATGTGCCATTTTAAAATCCTTTATCTAAACTAGATTATTTATTGCTGACCAAAGTAAAATCGCCTGTACCTTGTAAAGCTTTGGCAAAATTTCCTTTTTCCTTAACAGAAAAAACCATTATAGGAATATCATTCTCACGAGCAAGTGATATAGCCGTAGCATCCATAACAGCAAGACTTTTTGTAAGAACTTCCATATAAGAAATCTCATCATAACGCGTTGCATCAGGATTTTTAACAGGGTCTGCCGTATAAATACCGTCAACTTTTGTACCTTTTGCGATTAAATCACAATTCATTTCCGAAGCTCTTAATGCTGCTGCTGTATCCGTAGTAAAATAAGGATTTCCAGTACCTGCTGCAAAAATAACCACACGCCCTTTTTCCATATGCCGAAAAGCTCTTCTCCTTATATAAGGCTCGCAAATAGCCGACATTGGTATTGCTGATTGAACTCTTGTATCCACTCCTTTTTTTTCCAAAGCATTTTGAAGCGCCAAAGCATTTATAACAATACCCAACATACCCATATAATCGGCAGTTGTCCTATCCATTCCTTTTGCTGCCCCTGAAACACCTCTAAAAATATTACCTGCACCTACAACTATGCAAACCTCAATCCCCGTATCTACTACTTCTTTAATATCATCTGCAACCCTGTTAACAGTATCTGAATCAAGACCAAATTCGTTATCTCCCATCAGGATTTCACCCGACATTTTCAATAAAACCCTTTTAAAACGTGGTGATGGTAATATTTTTTCCATTTTTGCTACTTCCATAAGAGCTATCCTGTAATAAAAATTAATTAAATATAGTTTCAGCCGCACATAAAGTCCATGCGACTGAATAATAATTTAGTTAATATACCCAACTAATGGAACAAGCTTAACCATTAACGGCAGCTGCTACCTCTGCGGCAAAGTCATTTTCTTCTTTTTCAATACCTTCACCCAAAGCAAATCTTACATAACCTGTAAGTTTCACAGGAGCACCAGCCTCTTTGGCAGCATTCTCAACAACCTGTTTAATCTTTGTTTCACCATCTATTACGAATATTTGCTCCATCAAGCAAACTTCTTCATAATATTTGCGCATTCTACCTTCTATCATTTTTTCAACTATTTCCGCAGGTTTACCACTAGCAAGAGCCTGTTCACGCAGAACTGACTTTTCTCTCTCTGCTGCATCTTCTGAAACAGATGCGGTATCAAGAAATTCTGGATTGGTAGCAGCAATATGCATTGCTATTTGCTTACCTACTCCCTGAAGAACATCTGCATTACCATCTGATTCCAATGCAACCAAAACACCTATTTTACCAGCATTCGGAGCTATAGCACCATGAATATATGAAGCAACCACACCATTTGGAACTTCCAGCTTTGCCATACGACGAAGGGACATATTCTCCCCTATAGTAGCAATCAATTCAGTAAGATTATCGTTAACCGATTTACCCCCTATATCAGAAGCAGCCAACTGCTCTACATTATCAACATCAGCAGCATTACCCGCAATTTTAAAAACCATAGATTGGAAATTTTCATTTCTTGCAACGAAATCGGTTTCAGCATTAACCTCCACAACACAAGCACTCTTACCATCATTATAAGAAGCAACAGCAACAAGACCTTCTGCAGCAACACGACCCGATTTTTTAGCCGCCTTAGCAAGACCTTTTGCACGAAGGTGGTCAACAGCCTCTTCCATATTTCCATCACATTCAACAAGAGCTTTCTTGGCATCCATCATACCAACTCCAGTTGTTTCCCTTAATTCTTTAACCATAGATGCTGTAATATCAGCCATTTTTTCATTCCTCTTTTATTTTTATAAAATTTATAATTATAAAACAATCTTGCCTGCACATCATAATACAGGCAAGAACAATTTATGCAGTTGCCTGTTTCTTTTCCTCAACTTCATCAGAAGATTTTTCCTCTTCAGAAGACTTGTTTTCTTCTTTTGGAAGTTCAACTTTCACGTCAACAGATTCACCAACATCAACACCTGACGCCGCCATTTCTTCCTTTATACCAGAAATAACTGCCTCAGAAATAAGATTAAGATAAAGCTCAATAGCTCTTAAAGCATCGTCATTACCAGGAATCGGATAATCAACTCCATCAGGGTCAGAATTAGTATCAAGAACAGCAACAACAGGTATCCTCAGCTTATTAGCTTCTTTTATAGCAATATCTTCCTTATTACTATCTATAACCACTATTATATCAGGCTGCCCCCCCATTTCTTTAATACCACCAATAGAAAGCTCCAGCTTATCTCTTTCACGTGAAAGCATAAGAATTTCTTTTTTAGAACGATGACCACCTTCTTGCTCTTTAGCAAGTATATCATCAAGCTCACGAAGACGATTAATAGAACCATTAATTGTTTTCCAATTAGTCAACATTCCACCAAGCCATCTATGATTCACATAATATTGACCGCATTTTTTTGCAGCTTCTGCAACTTTCTCTTGAGCTTGCCTTTTTGTACCGACAAAAAGAACACGACCACCCTTTGCCGCAACTTGCTTAATAACACCAAGAGCAACATTAAGCATTGGTACAGTTTGTTGCAAATCAATAATATGAACATTATTACGAACACCAAAAATATATTGGCGCATTTTAGGATTCCATCTGCGTGTATGGTGACCAAAATGAACACCTGCTTCTAAAAGCTGGCGCATAGTAAATTTTACATCGGACATATTTCTTCTCCTTTATCCGGTTAAAACCTCTGTGAAGCGGATATTCATGAACAAAAGCACAAACACCGGAAAGGGATAAACACCCCATAACCTCACATGTGAATTACGGACGGTTATTCGTCCGTGCGCTTTAAATACATGTTTTATTATTATTTTGCAAGAAAAAGCTTACCAATTTTTCCAAAAAAACCTGTTCCTGAACAATTATTATATTTTGAAACATCGATTTTTCTTCCACCAACAAACTCCACGACCTGTGATAAAGAACGTCTTGGCGTATATGTTTTAGATTTAGTATATCCCATTCTTAAAACAAGATGTGCCCGACCATGACAATCAATCACATCATGAAGACGCAATCTCAAATCAGGAACTTCGGTAACTTGCCCTAATGAAGACAAGGATATTCCAAGCACTTCTGCCTGAAGCCCCATATGCATATAAGCTTCACCACAAGAAAGCCGCCCTTTTGAAAGCGTTTCATTAGCTCCAATAACAGCCAAAATAGGAGTAGCCTCCATCATTTCTTCTACTCCTACCTTTTTACCATCCATATCAAAACGCCTAATAACCGAAGGAGTAAAGTCCCCCATCACTTCCTTAAACCCCATATTATAATGAGGCATACCATCCCCACTATATTTGCGCATAGGATGAACCCACGCTGCTAGCTCCCTTCTAAAAGGCTTACTACTTGCTTGCACTGCATCTGCTTCTGCTACCATTTGAAAGATTTGTTTTTTTTCATCATCATCACAAATGTGAAGCCAACTATCATGTTCTTCAACAACTTTTTGAAGTTTATGTAATGCCACAGCATCAATATTCTTATCAGTAAAGACAGAGCGACTTCCATGACGTTTTGTAATAACATTAAATAATTCTTTTTCTCCGACGCTCAAAATCGCTTTATCTGGATTAAACTCTACCCCGACCCTTGCCATCAAATCACTATTATCACTATCAGGCAACAATTCAATATCAGGAACAAAACCAAAATTCCTTAACGCGATACATAAACAATATAAAGTAGAACCGCAAGAAAGCTCTAACATACGGTCATCAGGGTCAATAACAGGTAAGCCATAACGCCTATCAGCATAGATATCTATATAATCACTTCCTACCCTAAAAAACCACGGTTGAGTATTATAAGTCGATGGTGATAAAACCGCATATTGCACACAAAAAAGCAGCTTATCTTCCAACGAACCATCCGAAGGAAAATCTTTCTCTTTTAAATTCCACGCATTTAAATATTCTGACACGAACAAAGACCTTAATATATACACCTAACAACACTATAAATC
>JALTZE010000222.1 GCA_027051315.1 Micavibrio sp. | reverse complement strand
GAACTTAGTAAGAAAGTTGAAATTATTAGAGAGTTTACACTTATAATGGAAATCATACAAAACCATTTCAAATGGATCTATCTGACCATTATTCCAGAAGTTGCAAAATTACAAAATTCTCAGAAAGTACAAACACCTTTAAAAGGTGCTTATGCAGCAAGTATAGCTGCTAAAGCAATCGCGGTTTTTGCAGGGCAATGGCCTCACTCATCGTATATGCTTCCTGGTGGAATAACAACTGATCCTACAAATATAGATATCTTAAAAGTTGAATCTTATGTGGATGAATTGATTGCTTTTTTTGAGAAAGAGTCCCTAGGTATTTCTCTTGATACATTTCTTTCGTTTAAGTCATGTAAGGATTTTACTATTCTTCATAGTGATATTGCTTCCCTTGAAAGTAGTTTAATAGATATAAAAATGAATGAAAAAGGTTTTGCATATGATAGATTTTTAGTTATTGGGAAACATACATTTTCAAAACCATCAAAATTGAAACAGACTCGCTCATTTAGTATTGATGCAAAATATGTCAATACAGCGATTGCATACTCACCAAATGAAATATCTTATGCAAAGAACGCCCAATACAAAGATGTGTTTTATGAGACTGGACCATTAGCTAGAACAATGGCCGGAAATTTTGCCATAGTGAAAAATATGCATCGTCGCTTTAAAGACAGCGCATATACAAGGGTTATGGCAAGGGTCTTTGAATTAACAGTCCTGCTGCGGCATGCAAAAGTATTATTATCCAATATAGATATTTCTCAAAAATCATTCGCAAAGAGTGTAGATATTTCAAAAATAACAGCGACTGGAATGGGTGTTGTAGAAGCACCTCGTGGGCCGTTGTTGCATACCATCAATATTAAAGACGGGATAATTCAAGATTATACAATAGTCACACCTACTCAATTTAATATAGGAAGTAGCTCAACTCTCAATCCTACTCCTGCACAAAAATCCATGATCGGAATGACAAAAGAAGAAGCGCTTTTTATTTTTCGTACTTTTGATGTCTGTTCTGTGTGTACAACACATTAAATATTCTATTTAGTCCATAAATAAGATAAGAAATTTATACTTTAATCTGAATTTAAAAAAACTAATATTTGTTTAAGTGATTCTTTTGTAGCATAGTGAATGATTATTCACTAACAAAGTAAGAGGAGTTGGCTATGGCAGATAGAATAGAAGGTGTAAAAAAGCTTTTTACATCTAAAAGTGCACGTGTAGAAACAAATAGAGGTGATGCTTATTACGAAAAGTTGTTTCAATCATGTCAAGCAAGAATAGAAGAGCTGAAAACACAGACACCCATCAATAATAGATTAGATATTGGTGATGTGTTAGAAACACAGGGCGTTGATAGACGAGATTTTATGAAGTGGGCAAGTGCTGTTACTGGTATGCTTATGTTGCCTGCCTCATTCACTCCTTTAGTAGCAGATGCCGCTTTATTGATGAACAGAGCACCAGTTATATGGTTAGAACTTTCTGATTGTGCAGGAAATTCTGAAGCACTACTCCGTTCCGATGGACCAAAGATCGATGAAATTGTTTTAGATATTATCTCTTTAGAGTTTCATGAAACGCTCCAAGCTGCTTCTGGACATCAGGCAGAAAAACAACTTGAAGACGCAATGCATACTTTTAAAGATCAATATCTTCTTTTTGTAGAGGGCGCAGTACCTCTTGGAATGAATGGGCAATTTGGAACCATAGGTGCGAGTGGTGAAACGATGCATGACCACCTAGTACGTGTTGCTCAACATGCTAAAGCGGTTGTAGCAGTTGGTTCCTGTGCAACTTTTGGTGGTGTTCCTGCAGCTTCGCCAAATCCAACAGGTGCAGTAGGTGTTATGGATGTTATAAAAGGAAAACCTCTTATCAACATTCCTGCGTGCCCAGCGAATCCTGCAAATATGGTTGGTGTAATTATCCATTATCTCTTAACCGGTCAAGTTCCAGAGTTAGATTCACTTCTTCGTCCTAAATTTGCATTTGGATATAGAATTCATGATAATTGTGAACGTCGCGCACACTTTGATGCCGGTGAATATGTAGAAGAGTGGGGTGATGAAGGGGCAAAGAATAACTTCTGTCTTTATAAAATGGGATGCAAAGGACCTATGACCTTTAACAATTGTTCTATTGTTCGTTATAACGAAGGTGTAAACTGGCCAATTGGTGTAGGACGTGGTTGTATTGGTTGTTCAGAACCTGATTTTTGGGATAAATATGCATATGAAAGACCAATGGCCAATGCACACATTAAAGCGCCAACAGGCGGGGTAGAAAAAACCGTTGATGAATTTGGACTAGGATTGTTAACGGCCGCTGGAATTGGTATAGGTA
>JALTZE010000221.1 GCA_027051315.1 Micavibrio sp. | reverse complement strand
ATCTATGACAATGTATGAAATAGCGGAATTATTAGAATCAGGCAAAGTTATTTTAAGGAAAATAACTATACCAGAAGGGCTTACAAGTTTTGAAATAGTTCAATATCTAAGGAATAATCTTAAACTTGTTGATGATATAAAAGAAATCCCCAAAGAGGGAAGTTTGCTTCCCGAAACATATAGCTATTCATCATCAAATAGCCTTTCTGATATAATTAAATTCATGCAACGTGATATGAATAGAGTAAAAAAAGAATTATGGGAAAAAAAATCTGGTAATGTTCCTGTTTCAACACTTGAAGAAGCTGTGATATTAGCTTCCATTATTGAAAAAGAAACAGCCAAAGAATCAGAAAGAAAAACAGTCGCAGGAGTATTTGCTAACCGTTTAAAAAAAGATATGAAATTACAAACCGACCCAACAGTGATTTACGCTATTACAGGTGGTAAACACGAAAATGCAGGGAAAGGACCATTGGGAAGAAGATTGTTAAAAAAAGACCTTAATATAGATTCACCCTATAATACTTACAAATATTCAGGACTACCGCCAACGCCTATTGCAAATCCTGGTAAATCTTCGATAGAAGCAGCTATAAACCCAGAGCATAATGACTATCTATATTTTGTAGCAGATGGTAAAGGCGGTCATATTTTTGCAAAAACTTTAAAAGAACATAATATAAATGTTGCTAACTGGCGTAAAATAAGACGCAAAAAAGAGAAATAATTCTTAAAGAATATTATTAACTAATAATCATTATACCCTTTTATTTGTAGGGAAAATATGCTCTAAATTTAGATATGAATCGTAACAGTAAACCGATATTTATGTACTTTATAATTGCCTTTGCTCTTCTTACGGCAAATATATCACCGGCTTGCAAATTTATATCTGGCAAGCAAAACGATTTTATTGAAATTTGTACAGCATTCGGCACTGAACTTATTTCTATATCAGAAGAAAATGAGTCTACCCAGCCTAAAAATAAGTTAACAAAACAATGTTTGTTTTGCTTTTTCGCACAAACGCATAAAGTTGTTATAAATAAAGGTTTAGATTTCAATCTAACACCATATAAAATAAAAATAATAAATCTTGTTTTTGCAGATAAGATTCTTCATTCACAACAGATAATCTCCTTTGAAGCAAGAGCACCTCCCTATATCTCCTGATTCTTTTTAAAAATTATTTCAAACAAAATTTAATCCTCAAATCAGGAGAATATTATGCGTATAAGCACAACTCTACTTATGGCAAGCATGATGGCTTGCACAATTTCGCTCTCATCTGCTCAAGCAACAGAAAAAGAGTTTCACATTAATAATCATGGTATCCACACTGGACATAGTGATAAAGAGCATATTCATAATGATTATGCTCCAATCAGTGTTATGGGTTCTCATATGCACAAGGCGGGCGATTTTATGTTTTCATATCGTGCTATGCATATGAATATGGATGGTAACCGAACAGGAACGAATCGTATTGGCTTAACAACAATAGCAACTACTAAACCCAATATATTTTCCAATATTGCTGGACAACCACCAACTTTACGTGTTGTTCCTACAGATATGACTATGGATATGCATATGCTAAGTGCAATGTATGCCCCAACAGATTGGCTTACACTTATGATTATGAACAATTATCTAAAAAAAGAAATGAATCATATAACATTTGCCGGAGCTAGTGGAACAAGTATTCTTGGTAATTTTTCAACAAAAAGTGAAGGATGGGGGGATACAAAAGTTACTGGCTTATTTAAGATTTTTGAAAATAGTACTCATCATTTCCATCTCAATATAGGACTAAGCATACCAACAGGCTCAATTAATGAAACGGATACTGTTTTAGCTCCTAATGGTACAACACCTAATTTACGTTTACCCTATGCAATGCAATTAGGTACAGGAACTTATGATTTTCTACCTGGCATAACCTACATAGGAAGTAGGGACTCATGGAGTTGGGGAGCACAATATACAGGAGAAATACGTCTTGAATCTAAAAATTCTGAAGGATATGCATGGGGGGATAAACATTCCTTAACTACATGGGTAGCCTATAAATGGGCACCATGGATAAGCACTTCTGCAAGATTCACAGGCTCAACACAAAGCTCTATTGATGGAATAGATTCAAAAATTATTGCCCCAGTCCAAACCGCAAATCCAGATAATTATGGTGGAAATATTTTAGAATATGGTCTGGGCATTAATTTGACGGGTACAAAAGCTTATTTAAAAAATCATAGATTAGCATTTGAAGTTACTGCACCACTTTATCGAGATTTAAAAGGTGTACAGCTTGAAAATGATTGGGCAGTTACTATTGGCTGGCAATATTCATTTTAATTAATGGATTATAA
>JALTZE010000220.1 GCA_027051315.1 Micavibrio sp. | reverse complement strand
GGTAATTTTGAATCTTGCAAAACGTAAGGCTTATCCTACAGAAGAAGACCTGTCTTACGAACCTGATCTCGACGGTGAAGTCAAAGAACTTACCTTAATACAAAAGATCAACCGAGATATTCTTGAGATCGTAGAAAACTTAGAGACACAGGAAAGGTCTCGTAAATATATACGCTCTTTATATGAAAAAGGTTTCCGTCTCGGCGCAATTTATCCGACTTTCGAAACCGATGTCGATAAGGAAACCGGTGAAATCTTCTTCCGCTGTGCTTGTGAAGAAAGCTATGAGCAAGCAACGGGGAAGAAGTCGCAAAAACCATGCAAATCCCCAGGCAAACATCCCATCGGCTTATGGCATCCCGCCGGAGTCTGGAATTTCACCCGTTATGAAAACGCTGTAAAGAAATACTGGAAAGAGCCAAAAGCGCAGAACAAGACCGATTATCAGCGCATCCTTTCCAATGTAGCCATTGCCACCGGCGTCAACTTCTTTGTCATTGACATCGACAAAAAGAACGGTAAAGACGGCTACTCAAACATGCACATCGTCAAACAAATCACAAAAGAGTTCGATATTATCGGCAGGGTTAGAACGCCGTCCGGCGGCGAGCACATCTACTGCCGAGCCGACGGCTATGTCGTCAAATCAGTGAACCTGTGTGAAGGCATCGAAATCAAAGGATATGGCTCATACGTTCTCGCCCCGCCGTCCCAAGTCAACGGCATCCCTTATGAAGAAATACAACCATTGCAAACCGTCAGAACCGAAGCCGAACTCCGCCCGACGAAGATTCTGGAGTTTGCCATCAACAAGCGTGGGCTTGACATAAAAAGAAGAAATGAAACCCCGGAAATCAACTACCGGAATTTCGAAGCCCTCCGAAACAAACGTATCAAAGAATTCGAACTTCTGGCAAAAGACCCGAAAGAATTAAAGAAGAAATATCCGAGTAAAAACGGCTTTGATATAGCAGTTATTCTTTCCCTGAAAAGACGAGGCTACAGCGACTCCGAAATCATCGCCTACTACAGAAGATACCTCATAGGAAGAGGCTGGCATACAACGCTCCTCCGCCGGTTTGACTTCAAAATCGACAAAATGAATCGGTATCTAAAAAGTACCGCCATTCCCCTTGCTAAAAAGATGCTGAAAGAATCCGACAGAAAACTACATAATCTTCTCAGAGATTACTATAAACTTCTTCACAATAAACACATCTTCCGCAAAAAAGAAGGTCTTACTCAAACAGACAGAGAAGTTTTAACTTTTATGCTGGTAAAAACCGTCATTGATTTAAAGAGAGATACAATCAGAATCAGTTTATCTAAAATCAATGAAAACCTTCCTATTTTATCATCCTCAAAAGCAATTTCTGATTCTCTGAAAAGGTTGTCAAGAAAAGGGTTTATCAGTATTCTTGAAAAAGGAAAAGGCGGAGAAAAAGATACAAACAGACGTGGAACTGTTTATAGAATTAATCCTGTACCTGATTCTGTAAAAGAGAAATATATTTTTTTGGAAGATATTGAAAACTCTGTACAATATCACTCTATCCAAAAAATGGTACGGTGGTATCGTACAGAGTTTGAAACACTTTTCCAAGAAGACGCTCTAACAGGTCAATCAGGTCGGTTGGAAAGAGCATTTTTCAATATTATCGCCAAATCAAAAGGCAAGGAACCGGTAACAGCAAAAGAGATTTCCAAGAGTTTGGGATGTACTCATTCATCCGCCCTCAACCTGATGAGAAGATTAGCTAAAAAAGGATACGGTACTTTAACTAAGCATAAGAAGCAGTTTTTATTTAAGTTATTTAGTGCATCTATAGGTTTTTTAAAAGAGAAGTTTAAGGAGGTTGCTCAAAGGATAGGACGTTTAGACTTTCTTAAAGATAGAGTAGAGAAAATAAAATGGCGGAGATACTATTCCTACCTTCGTCTTAAGGAAAGGAAGTATCCGACATCATTTGAAATCGTGAAAGTTAGCTAAATTACTGGATTTTTTAGAAGTTCGTTGGACAGGTCTGTCTTTTTTGGCGAATTTTTGATTTTTCTCTTGCGTTCGTCAAAAATATTTTATATATTGTTTTTACAAATGTCATCCTCTTATCGTAAAAGGAGGTTTTTTCTATGGGTGTTGATGCGGTGATGTTCGTGAAGCCTGAAAGAGAATATACCGAATCTGAAGTAAGAGATTTATCTTATGAAATTGCTTCTGCGTTTGGAGCGGAGAAATTTTTTATCATTCGTCCAAATGAATTTGAGGGAATAAAAGGAAGACACGCTCTTGAGTTGGTTAAATTTGGAAAGGTGAAACACTGTTTTGCTTGTCAGACTTTATATAAAGACGATGACTTTTTGATCGAAGTTAATATTTGTTCGAGATGTTATAGAG
>JALTZE010000219.1 GCA_027051315.1 Micavibrio sp. | reverse complement strand
TTTGGAGAAGCTTTGAAGCCAGAGGCAAGCAAAATCGTTGGTGCAGTTAAAGGTAGATATAAGAAGAAAAAAGAAGAATAAATTAATTTTTATTAGTTTTTTGATTTTTACTTTTAATAATATTGCTATTGCTTCCGAAGGAATGGATTTTGAAAGTTGGCTAGAACAATTCAAAATTAGAGCAGAAAAATCTGGTATATCACAAAAAACTATAAAAGAATCACTTGATAACATATCCCATATCCCAAGGGTTATAGAGCTTGATAGAAAACAGCCAGAATTTAAAATGACTTTCAAGGAATATCAAAATAAAGTAATTACAAATCAACGTGTTAATGAAGGAAAATCCTTACTTAAGAAACATTCAAAAATTTTAAGAAAAATAGCAAATAAATATGGCGTGCAGCCTAAATATATTGTCGCTTTATGGGGAATTGAAACAAGTTACGGTAAAAATACAGGTGGATTTAATATTATTCCTGCCCTTGCTACTCTTGGCTGGGAGGGGAGAAGGGGAGAGTTTTTTTCTAAAGAACTTATTAACGCTTTAAAAATTATAGATGAGGGGCACATAACACCCTCAAAAATGAAAGGTTCATGGGCGGGTGCCATGGGACAAAACCAATTTATGCCCTCTAGCTTTATAAGCTTTGCTGTTGATGAAAATAATGATGGAAAAAAAGATATATGGAATACAAAAGAAGATATTTTTGCATCAATTGCAAATTACTTAAATAAAAGCGGATGGAATAGTAAACAAAGATGGGGTAGGGAAGTAAAATATAATGATTATATCGCTCGTTCAAAAATTGGACTTAACGCACCAAAACTAACTCTAAAAGAATGGCATGATTTGGGCGTAAGACTTCCTAATGGTAAATCTATCCCAATTGTCGATGGTATGAAGGCCTCACTAATCGTTTTTAACGATAAAGATGGAAAAAGTGCATTTTTGGTATATAATAATTACAACGTAATCATGAAGTGGAACCGTTCGGTTTATTTTGCTACTTCTGTCGGCCTTCTTGCTGATAAAATATCAATGTAGAGTAATTATTATGAAGAATCTATTTTTTCTTTTTCTTGCCGTTATAATACTTAACGGCTGTACAGAAACAAAATTTATAGCCCATCTTGTAAAACAAGTTCCTATGCCTTCTGATTTACCTGAAAGCAAAGGAAGTTTTAAGGTGGGAAGCCCTTATAAAATAAAGGGAAGAACTTATTATCCTGAAGAAAGATACAACTATGTTGAAAAGGGAATAGCCTCATGGTATGGACCAAACTTTCATGGTAAATTTACCGCAAATGGAGAAGTCTATAATCAATATGAACTTACCGCGGCACATAAAACTTTACAAATGCCCTCAATTATCCGCGTAACCAACCTTGAAAATGGTCGCTCCTTGATTTTAAGAGTTAATGACAGAGGGCCATATTCGAGAAACAGAATATTAGATGTTTCTAAAAGGGCGGCAGAGCTTCTTGGATTTAAAAAACAAGGTACAGCCAGAATAAAATTACAAGTTCTTGAAAAAGAAAGCAAAATAGTAGCACAAGCAGCAAAAGAAGGGCGTGATACTTCAGGTATGGAAATAGCATTCAATAATAAAAGCTATCCTGTAAAACACGTACAAATCACTGATAACTTGCCAAAAGCTGATAATTCCCCAGCCAAAATCACATCTTTTGAAAAAGAAAGCTTGCCTGATATTCAGCAACTGTCTAAAACCAACATTACAAAAGCCGATATTGTCAAAACCGCTATTGTGCCTACAAAGATATATGTTCAAGCTGGCTCTTTTTCAAATCATGAAAATGCTTTGAAGCTGGCATCAAATCTTTCTAACATAGGCTCTAGCGATGTTTATCCAACAATGGTAAATAACCGTCAATTTTATAGAGTTAGAGTAGGACCTTTTGACAGTGTGGAGCGTGCTGATACTATTTTAAACAGGCTTGTTGATAGCGGTAATTCCCAAGCAATGATAATTATTGAAGAGATGTAAATGTTTTTTAGACCTAAATTATTTTTATTTTTATTTGTACTTGTTTTTTCAATCCCAGCTTATGCTCAGAATCTGCATACACTGGCTAAGCAAGCTTATATGATTGATTATGACACAGGAACGGTATTATTTGAAAAAAATGCAAATGAAAGAATGCCGACATCGTCAATGAGCAAAGTTATGACGGCCTATGTTATTTTTGATGCCCTAAAAAACAAACAAATATCATTAAATGATAGTTTCCTTGTTTCAGAATATGCTTGGAAAAAAGGTGGGTCAAAAATGTTCATTGAAGTGGGTAAAAGAGTAAAAGTAGAAGATTTACTCAAAGGGTTAATTATACAATCAGGAAATGACGCTGCCATTGCTCTCGCCGAAGGGCTTATGGCAAGTGAAGAT
>JALTZE010000218.1 GCA_027051315.1 Micavibrio sp. | reverse complement strand
CTGTTTGTCCAATCACCTTGAACAAATATTACATTTTCTTGTTTGAATAATTCTTTTATCCTTGCTGTATCAAGCACTGCACGTTCATTTACTTTACAAGTTATACACCATGCAGCAGTCATATTAACAAATACTGGATTAGCTTTTTCGCGCAATATTTTATCCAGATTTTCTTTGCTATATTCTATTATCTCACCTTCACTTTTACTAAATGATAAATCTGCTTTGTTTTTTGGAATATTTATCAAATAAATTAGTGATAATAGGCTAATCACAATAATTACAATATATAATGATTTTTTTCCTCCTTTAACATTTACCTTGTTCCATGACCATATTATCAAAGCAATAAGGACAAAGCCAACTAATACATATAAAACAGAATCTGCCCCCCCTTGTATTGCCATAACCCAGACAAGCCAAACTGCCGAAGCATACATGGGAAATGCTAAAAATTGTCTAAAATTCTCCATCCATGCTCCTGGTTTTGGTAAGATATGCTGTAATGCGGGAATAAAGCAAAGAAGAACATAAGGTAAAGCAAGACCAAATCCCAAAGATAAGAACACAGCCATAGCAACAAATGGCGGTTGCGTCATTGCATAACCCATAGCTACCCCCATAAAAGGAGCAGTACAAGGTGTGGCGACCAATGCTGCTAATAAACCAGTAAAGAAAGAGCCTGATATTCCCTCCCTTTTTACAAAAATATTTCCGATATTTGCTACTTTGTTATTTAATTCAAAGAAACCTGACAAATTAAGTCCTATAATAAATAATAGCCATGATAGAAACATAACAACAGTCTGGTTTTGTAATTGGAATCCCCAACCTATATGCTCTCCTCCTTCTTTTAGAATTATTAAAATTCCAGCAATAAAAGCAAAAGATACCAATATACCTAAAAGGTAAGCCAAACCATGTAATTGTACATGTGCTCTTTCTTTTTCTTTTAATTTTACAAGGCTAAGAGCTTTCATCGATAAAACTGGGAAAACACATGGCATTAAATTTAATATTAATCCGCCAATAACTGCAAAAAATAAGGCTGTTATAAATCCTGTTTCTTTTATTTTATTTTTCTCTGAATTTATCTGGATAGGTTTACTTTCTAGAAAAGCTTTTATTTCAAGCCCTTTACCATTGCCAAAAGATAAAACACCTTTGATTTCTTTTAATGCATTAATGTCAAGATTATCTCTTTCTATTTTTAAATAGGAATATTCACCGATGTTATAATATTCTTGATTTGCTGATGGTTTAAATAATCCCCAGTCTTCCGGGAAGAAATATGTATTCTTGGGCTGTCCTTTTAACCATTTTGAAGGGAATTTAAGAACGAACATATTATTTTCTTCATAAAAAGAAGCATATTCTTTGGCTATATTTGGAAAATATTGATTAGCAAGATTAAATATTTCTTGATTGGTTTTTTCTCCCTTTTTGACATCAATAGTTACATCATATTCACCATATTCAGAAACACATATTTCATTGCACGCAAGCCATTCTATATCAACTGATAATGTTACAGTGTCAAATTCTATATTTTCAGGAACTTTTACATCAATTTTATAATAATTAACCCCTTCGTAACCATAATTAACAATTCCGTCATTATTAATTATTTTGGCCATTGGAAATTTTACTTCACTAAATTCGAATCCATCGGGTCCAAAAAAATCAAAGCGAGTTGCTGTACCATTTTCACCAGGATTTTTCCAGAAGGTGTACCAACCATCTTCTATTTCTTGCTTTATAAGTAATTGCAATTTATCACCAGAGCTGATTGATGATAAATTGGTAATAATCTCAAAATTTGAATGAGTTTTAATGTTATCTGCTTTTGCTTGCCCGTTATAACATAATGAAGATATTGCTATGTAAAAGAATAATAAAAAAATATTCCTAATATAATTACAATCCATTTAGCTGTCCGCCTTGTTCTTTTTGAGAGCCTATTTTTATGGCTTCCCTAATATAATAAACCATTCTTCTTTTAGTCATGCCAGAATCTAAACGAAACCGTTCTTTTAAATTTTTATCCAAGACGATACCAAACCCAGCCTGCCTACTATTATTAGTAAAGAATCTATCACCGAGCCCGAGTTTGACCAAAGTAGAATATGATTTCATCTCGGTGTTTTTATTAGAATAATCGATTTCAATAAATTCTACATCTTCATCACTCATAACAAATTTTATATCTTCCCATCTAGGTTCCATATAATCACATATAGAACACCAATCAGCAGTGTAGATAAGGACAATAGCTTTATCTTTTATTTCAGTTTTTTCTTTGGCAAGAGTTAATGATGATGAAAGTAGTAATATTACTGATAATAAAAGGAAAATTCTCATAATTCACTCTTAGATAATCAAAAGAAGTTAAGTTATAGTAATATAGATG
>JALTZE010000217.1 GCA_027051315.1 Micavibrio sp. | reverse complement strand
AGAATTTAAAAAATATTTTTTATTAGGAATAAGTATTTTAGAAAGAAAGCACTATTTTTCCAATATGCATAGAGTTTTCCATTCTTTCATGTGCTTGTTCTACTTTTTCAAAATCATAAACAGAATCTATAACAGGTTTTAGTAATCCCTTATTTATAAAAGGCCATAATTTTGACCTTAAATCACAAGCAATAGAACATTTTTCATCTATAGGGGAAGATTTAAGATATGAGCCTGTTATAATTGCTTCTTTCTTCATAATTTCTGGTATTACTATTTCTGATTTAGCGCCATCAAGAAATGCAATATTGATAATTTTTCCTTTATATTTGAGGCATGATATATTTTTTCTTAAATATTCTCCTCCAACCATATCTAATACTATATCAACGCCTTCTCCGTTAGTCATTTCCATTACTTTTTTAACAAAATCTTCTTTCTTATAATTTATTGCATAATCTGCTCCTATTCCTATACACGCAGAGCATTTTTTATCATTACCAGCCGTTACAATTATAGGTTTTGCATTAAATAGATTAGCAACTTTTATGGCCATAGTTCCAATTCCAGATGAACCCCCGTGAATTAATATGGAGCTACCAAGGCTCATATCACCAATCATAATAAGATTCTTCCATATAGTAAAAAGAGCCTCAGGCATACACGCAGCCTCTTCCATTGTTAAGAAATTTTCCTCTATCTTAAAACATAATGAAGAGTTTGCAGTAACATATTCGGCATATCCCCCACCAGAAAGTAAGGCGCAAACTTTCATTCCTTCTTTTAGTGTAGGATTATAAAGGTAAGCTTTGCTTCCCATATTCACAATTGTTCCTGATACTTCGACTCCTAAAACATCATTATCTTCTTTTTCAGAATTATAAAGTCCTTTCTTTTGTAAAATATCAATTCTATTTACACCCACATACTCAACTTTAATTAATACATCATCATCATTTGGTTTTGGTATTTCTTTTTGAGAAATGCGTAGTGACTGAGAATCCCCATTTGAAAAAATTTCTAAAAACCTCATCATCTCTTGCGATTGTCCCTATAAAATATTAATCTCAAACTCTTAAATTATATTTCACACTTTCTAGGGTAATTATTGCATGAATGATGAAGATTTTGAAATGGTAAAAAAACAATCAAAATTCATTTCTATGAATCTTGAAAATATGTCTATTGATGAGATTAAACAATATATATCTGAGCTTGAGCTAGAAATAATTAGATGTAAAGAAGATATAAAAAAGAAAAAATCCCATATGGAGGCAGCTTCGGCATTTTTTAAATTATAAATTAGTTTTGATAGCAAAAAACAAGAATTTTTCGAAAACTCGTGATTGACCTTATCTGTACAAAACAGTAATCTGTCAAGCTTAAACAATCGGAGAGCAAATAGCTATGGATGAAATAGAACAAAGATTAAGAGAAAATTCTGAACGAACAATTAAAGCTTATGAAGCTTGGGTTAAATCAGAAAAAGACGGAAAAAGTACAGAAGAATTACAAGAAGCAGTGCACGAGCTAAGAAAAGTAGCTTCCCGTCTGGAAATTGAAATGGCAATTAGTGAACGAGCGGAAATGGCTTCTCGTCCTCTTCCTGTTCCTCCACATCGCGCATCAAAGGGTCGTAATAAGCAAAGAAATAATCATAATAACGAACCTAATAATAATGAGAAGAAAGAAACTCCAGTAAGCACTTCTCCCGCGGTAGAAACTAAACCACAACGTCGCAGAATAGTAAAAAAAGTAAATCCCGAATAAAAAAATAAAATTGATATAAATATAAAAGCCCCTTTCTAGGGGCTTCTAATTATATATTATATGAAGTTATCTATATCTTTTTTCTCATATTTTTTGCTGCTTCAATCATATTTCTTAATGCGGGTTCTACTTCTTCCCAGCTTCTTGTTTTTAATCCACAATCTGGATTAACCCATATTTGTTGCACATTTAAAACTTTTGTAGCTTTTTGCAGCAGATTTTCTATCTCCTCTACTGTCGGTACTCTGGGGCTATGTATATCGTAAACACCCGGTCCTATTTCGTTAGGATATTTAAACTCAACAAATGCATCTAGCAACTCCATTTGCGACCTGCTTGTTTCAATTGATATTACATCTGCGTCCATTGCTGCTATTGAATCGATAATATCATTAAACTCCGAATAACACATATGAGTATGTATCTGTGTTTTATCCTCTACCACGCATGAGGCAAGTTTAAAACAATCAACTGCCCATTTTAAATATTCACCCCAATCATCTTTTCTTATAGGAAGTCCTTCACGTATTGCAGCCTCATCAATTTGGATTATCTTTATTCCTGCTTTTTCAAGGTCTGATACTTCATCTCTGATAGCAAGAGCAATCTGAGCAGCGGTATCAGCTCTTGGTTGGTCATTCCTGACAAAAGACCACTGCAATATCGTAATTGGTCCAGTTAACATACCTTTCATAACCTTGTTAGTAAGGGATTGAGCATATTCTGCCCATTTAACGGTCATTGCTTTTGGTCTTTCTACATCACCGTAAATTATAGGCGGCTTAACACATCTTGAACCATATGATTGAACCCACCCATTTTTGGTAAAAGTAAAACCAGATAGCTGTTCACCGAAATATTCAACCATATCATTTCTTTCAGGTTCACCATGAACCAAAACATCCATTCCTATATCTTCTTGGAATCTTACGACTTTTTCTATCTCTTTTTTCATTTTCATTTCATATTCTTTATAAGAGATATTTTTCTTTTTATATGATGACCTTGTTTCCCTAATTTCCTTCGTTTGAGGAAAAGAACCAATAGATGTGGTAGGATAAAGAGGAAGATTCAAAATTTCATGTTGAATTGCCTGTCTGCCAGAAAAATCTGATTTACGATTAAACATTTCTTTTGTAAGAGATGATATACGATTTCTAACTCCTTTATTATGGATTAGTATTGAAGTTTTTCTACTATCAACAATTTTATTACTAATGATTATTTCTTGTTCTATGCTTTCTCTTCCTGCTCTTGCTCCTTTTGCTATAACAAAAATTTCATCAAGCTTTTGTTTGGCAAAAGCCATCCAGCTTTTTATTTCTTTATCAAGCTCATCTTCTATATTAAGGTCAGCAGGACAATGAAGAAGGGAACAGCTAGGAGCAACAATAACTCTTTCTCCACCAAGCTTTTCTTTAGCTTTTTCAATAAGGGAAAGTGAATCCGATATATCATTGGCCCATATATTTCTTCCATCTACAACACCAAGCGATAAAGACATAGAGTCAGGAATTTTTTCCAATATTTCTTCAAATTGTCCTCTTGCCCTAACTAAATCAATATGAATCGTATCAACTGGCAGAGATAATGCAAGCTCTGTATTATCTCTAAGACCATCAAAATATGTAGCAATCATAATATCTATATCGGAAATTTCATTTGATATATATTTATATGATTTAATGAAAGCATCTTTTGCACCATCACAAAGGTCAAGTACTAAAGCAGGCTCATCAATCTGTATAGATTTAGCACCAGCATTTCTTAAATCTTTAAGTATATTTACATATACTGGAAGCATTGCCTCCATAATATCTTGTCTCTCCAAGCCCTCATCTTTTATTTTGCCAAGCTGCATAAAGGTAACAGGACCTATCAATACAGGTCTTGTTTCTATTCCATGATTTTTTGCTTCTAAATATTCATCAACTATTTTGGTCGATGAAAAAGCAAAATTCATATCTTTTTCGAATTCTGGAACTATATAATGATAATTAGTGTCAAACCATTTTGTCATTTCCATGGCTACAACTTCATCACTTCCCCTTGCCATAGCAAAATATGTATCAAGATTTACAT
Organism: Micavibrio sp.; assembly: GCA_027051315.1. GTDB lineage: Bacteria > Pseudomonadota > Alphaproteobacteria > Micavibrionales > Micavibrionaceae > JALTZE01. Next base: position 7,449 of record JALTZE010000217.1, on the reverse strand, counting down.
CACCACCAGACCATTCATATCTTTTAGGTACACATCCAAGCATGCAAATCATATCCAAAACTTGGTCATAAAATGAAAAATCATTTGATGGGATAATATCTATTCCAGCATCAAGCTGTAATTTCCAATGTTTATGCCTAAGCTCTTTTGCTTCTCGTTCTAACTCAGAAGCAGAGATTATTTTTCTCCAATAAGCCTCTGTAGCCTTTTTTAGTTCACGATTTGCACCTATACGAGGATATCCAAGATTAGAGGCTTTTGGCATTTCTTTCTCCATAAATATTGATTTTGAAAAATAAATAAGCTGCAATTCTATACTTTTTTTCTGCAAATGAAAACTTTAGAAAATTATTTGTGACTATACATTTAATTAAAAAATCATATGACCTGTGGATATTCACAAAATATTAACCAAATTTAGATAAAATTTTATATGTGTTGTTTGTTTGGAGTAGATTATGAGTACAATATTAACGGTAAGCAAAATTAAAGAAGAGCTTAAGAAATTACTTTCTATACCAGAAAGCAAAAGAAGTTCTGAGCAGAATGAGCAAATAGAAACTTTAAAAGACAAGCTTGAAAACATAAATCAAGAAACAGAAATAGAAGAAATAGAATCTGGCAACTCCACGAAAAATAATATTATTGATTCTACAGCTTATAACGAGGATTCTTCTGATAAAATACCAGATACCACAAAAGATAGGCTGAGTACTCTTGATGATACAGAAACTATCATTACCGAAGAGAATAATAATATTGTTGACTCTATAAGTGAAGAAATTCTTTCTAAAACAACAGAAAAACCATTTGAATCTATCAGACATTATTTGAATAAACCATTCAACGAATCTGTACTTAATCATAAATATTTTATGTTTGAAATATTGGATACTAGTATTTCTACAGATTCTTACAACAATATTTATGGAACATCGGGAACTGATGAATTATCAGGAACATTATCTATGGATAGAATATATGGATATGCTGGTAATGACATTTTTTATGTAGATGGCGGAGATGATATAATAATAGGTGGAGATGGAATAGATACATTATCATATAAAAACTTATCAGGAGCCAATCCTGTAACAGTTAATTTAGCAACAAATACAGCAAATAGTTTGCTATCAGGAAGTGATAATATAACAGGAATAGAAAATGTAATTGCTGGAAGAGGCGATGATATCCTTTATGGTGACAATAATAGTAATATCTTAACAGGAGGGGGAAAACCTGAACTATCTCTAAGCATATACAATTCAGATTCACTAGCTGGTGATTATTTTGGTGCAGGAGTATCAATTTATGGTAATAAAGCACTAATTGGTGCAAGAGGAGAGGATGCAGGAGCCTTAGGAGCTGGATCAGCATACATATATGATATAGTAACAGGGAATTTGCTATATACATTAAATAATCCTAGCCCCAGTACAAATGACATGTTTGGAATGATTACATCAATTAATAATAAATATGCTGTAGTATCTGCAATTGGTAACGAGGTTACAGCAAGTAATGTCTATGCAGGTAGCGTTTATGTATTTGATGTTAATAATGGTAACTTGCTTCATACAATAGATAACCCTAACCCAGGATATCAATATTACTTTGGATTGAATAATGATATCGATGGTGATATAGCGATATTTGGAGCTCCGGGAGATAGCTCTGTTGCTTATAGATCAGGTATGGCATATATTTATAATTTACAGACTGGAAACTTACTATATACTTTATCCAACCCTACCCCTGACATATATGATTATTTTGGATATGATGTGGAAATATCTGGTAATTATGCTGCCGTATCAGCATATTTAGATAATACAGGAGCAACAGATTCAGGTTCTGTATATATGTATAATGTAACAACAGGAAATTTACTATATACGTTAAATAATCCTAATTCCAGTGCATATGATTATTTTGGATATTCTATGGACATGAATGATGACTATTTAGCTATTGGTGCCACAGGGTATGGTAGTGGTTCAATTGCATATTCGGGTATAGTGTATATATATGATACATCGACTGGTACTTTGATCAATACCATATATAATCCTATCCCTGAATATGATGATCGTTTTGGAAAATCAATAGCAATGTCGGGTGATTATGTTGCTATATATTCTAGTAACGATATGGGTAATATCTACACACAAGATGGCCAAGTAGAGATATTTAATATATTGTCAGGAGAATTAGTAGCTACATTAAATAATCCTAATAATCCTACGACTTTTGGTGATTTTGGTGAATATATAAATATGTCAGATAATACTATCATCATAGGTGATCCAAAGAATGATAATATCGCTAATGATGCGGGAGCAGCTTACATCTACAAAATGGACTTTTCTGGAAGCGATACAATAAGTGGTGCAGGTGGAGACGATATATTATATGGTCTTGATGGCGACGATATTATTTATGGCGGTGCTGGTGATGATACTATTTATGGAGGTACTGGCGCTGATGAGCTGTATGGTGATGGGGGGGCAGACAGATTCGCATTCATGCTGGAAGATGCAACTTCAGCAATAGACAATATCCATGATTTTAATGCAAGCGAAGGTGATATAATAGATATAAGTAATGTATTATATAATTATGACCCGATAACAGATGCAATTTCAGATTTTGTTAAATTCACAGATAATGGCGCAGATAGCATTATGTCGATAGATATCGACGGAACAGGAACAGTAACAGGATTTGTCGATGCTGCCGTTATAATTGGTGGTGCAGGATTAGACTCCACAACATTAGAAGCATTAGGAAATCTTGATACTGTTATTTAACAATTAATGGGTTTTGATCTTATACCAATTGGCATTCATTCATGAATTACAATTGGAAGCTTGCGACCGCAAGTCGTTGCCAATGCAACGGAGCCTGCGTGACGTTTGAACGTAAATAGCATATTGAAAAGGCTATTTAGTATTAAATGATAATTCCCGAAAGATTACAACTATCAACTACTAACCTTGAACGGTTAAGAGTATAAAAATGAAAATGTTTAACACCATTATCCCTTAAATCGCATATCTGGGCAGCACATATCTCAGCAGCTCTTTTTATATGTTCTTCCGAACAAGAAGGTTTATTTTCAAAGATTTTATAAAGATTCTTAGGTATAGATGTATTGCACATTTTAGCAAATTTTACTGTATTCTCAAAATTTGATATAGGAAAAATTCCAGGTATTATCGGTGCGTTAATACCTGCTTTTCTTACTTTTTCTAGAAAATCATAATATTTATTATTATCAAAGAACAACTGTGTTATTGCTCTGCTTGCCCCTGCATCAAATTTCTTTTTAAGATTATCAATATCAACATCAATATTAGGTGCTTCTGGATGTTTTTCAGGATATGCAGCAACTGATATATCAAACTCACATATTTTATATAAACCTTCTATAAGCTCATTTGCATAATGATAATAATCATTATCATTAGAATCAGGAATAACACCATCTTTTGGCATATCACCCCTTAATGCAATAATATGATGAATATGATTCTCATGTAATTTTCTTGCAATATTTTCTATCTCAGATTTTTTTGTTCCAATACAGGTAAGATGTGCAGCAGTTGGAACCATAGTTTCCCTAAATATTCGAATAGCAGTATCAACGGTCCAATTTTTCGAAGAACCACCAGCACCATAAGTAACGCTTATATAAGACGGATTAAGCGCGGCAAGCTTCGGAATATCTTCCCATAAGGCTTCGGCTGCTTTTTCTGTTTTTGACGGAAAAAATTCCAAACTTAGGCTAATATCTGGATTTCTCTTTAAAAGACTGAACCTGCTTTTTGCATGCTCTACATGATTCATAATAATTTTCCTATTAATAGCTATAGATTAGCTATCCAATTTACCCCAACACCAAAGATTATATATTAATTTGATTTACAATGATTTAACAAACGCTTTTATTAGCCTTTGTATATTATCATAACCAAGTTTAGAATCACGTAAAGTTTGTTCATGTGACAATGCTTCTTTTTGCATTCCAGCTCCTAGATTGGTAACAACAGAAATACCTGCAATATTAAGCCCACAATGACGGGCAATTATAGACTCTGCAACAGTAGACATACCAACAAGACTAGCTCCTAAGTTTTTAATCATTCTTACTTCTGCATGTGTTTCAAAAGATGGCCCTAATACTCCAGCATAAATTCCTTCATGCAGCTGTATTCCTTCTTTCTTGGCACTTTCTATCAGCTTATACCTTAAATCTTTATCCCATATATTATCCATAGATGGGAATCTACCTCCCCATTCATCATCATTATCACCAACCAAAGGATTAGTTCCTGTAAGATTAATATGGTCTGATATAGCAACCAAAGAGCCCGCTGTAACATTTTCTTGTAAAGAACCAGCAGCATTAGTAATCAAAAGATTTTTAATACCAATAGCTTTGAGAGTGCGTATCATTGTTTTAAGGTAAGAAACAACATCACCTTCATAAAGATGTACACGACCTTTCAAAAAAATAACATCTTTTCCTTCTAAGTTCCCAATTATCATCTCACCTGCATGACCTTTTACTTTCGGTACAGGAAAGCCAGAAAGTTCATTATATGAGATAATTATCTTATTATCCAAATAATCAGCTACCCCAGATAATCCAGAACCTAAGATAGCTGCAAATTCAGGGCTAAAGCCTTTTATTTTTGCTTTTATTATATTTACTGATTTCTCTATATTTGACATATTAAACACTCTTTAAAATTTATTTACCTTTAATATACAAAAAATCTTTGAAATTTGCACACTTAATGTGTAAAAAGGTCAGCCATGGAACATGAACATATATTAATATTGGACTTCGGTTCACAGGTAACACAGCTTATAGCCCGCAGAGTACGGGAAAGCGGTGTATATTGTGAGATTTGGCCTTTCAATAGTGCAGATGATGAGAAAATTAAAAGATATAATCCTAAAGGTATAATTCTTTCGGGTGGGCCTAGCTCGGTAACTGAAGAGAATAGCCCAAAAGCTCCACAAGCCGTATTTAATTTGAATGTACCGGTGCTTGGCATATGTTACGGACAACAAACAATGGCTGTACAGATGGGCGGGAATGTAGAATCTTCGGAACATAAAGAATTTGGTAGAGCATTCGTAGAAATCAAAAAAGATTGTGCCTTATTTCACGGAGTATGGGAAGTTGGCTCAAAAGAGCAAGTATGGATGAGCCATGGCGATAAAGTAACTTCTATTCCAGCAGGTTTCGAAGTAGTAGCAATATCTGAAGGTGCGCCGCATGCAGTTATAGCTAATGAAGAAAAAAGATATTATGGGATTCAATTTCACCCCGAAGTAGTTCACACTCCCCATGGTGCTAAGTTAATAAGTAATTTCACGCATCAAGTATGTGGTTGCGCTGGTGATTGGACAATGGCTGCTTTCCGTGAAGAAACTATAAAAAATATCAGGAAACAAGTCGGTGATAAGAAAGTAATATGCGGACTTTCTGGTGGAGTTGATTCTTCTGTAACCGCAGTACTAATTCACGAAGCAATAGGCGACCAGCTAACTTGTATATATGTAGATACTGGAATGATGAGAGCAGGGGAATCAGAACAAGTAGTTAGCCTATTTAAAGAACATTATCATATTCCCCTTATTCATGAAGATGCCTCCGAACTTTTCCTTGGTAAGCTTAAAGGGGTTTCAGACCCAGAACAAAAAAGAAAAATCATAGGTGGATTATTTATAGAAGTATTTGAAAACTGTGCCAATCGTATAGGTGGAGCAGATTTTCTTGCACAAGGAACATTATATCCCGATGTCATTGAATCCGTATCCTTTACAGGTGGACCTTCTGTAACTATCAAATCCCATCATAATGTTGGTGGTTTACCAGAACGCATGAATATGAAATTGGTTGAACCAATGCGCGAATTATTCAAAGATGAAGTAAGAGCTTTGGGTATAGAAATGGGAATGCCCGAAGATTTCATCAAACGCCACCCTTTTCCTGGACCAGGTCTTGCCATCAGAATACCAGGAGAAATCACTAATGAAAAATTAGAGATTCTAAGAAAAGCCGATACAATATATCTAGAAGAAATCAAAAAGGCAGGACTATATGATGAAATATGGCAGGCTTTTGCTGTTCTTCTTCCTGTAAAAACAGTAGGTGTAATGGGTGATGGCAGAACTTATGACCATGTATGTGCCTTACGTGCTGTAACTTCAACAGATGGAATGACTGCCGATTATTATCCATATCCCCATGACTTTCTGGGGCGGGTAGCAACAAGGATAATCAACGAAGTAAGAGGCATAAACAGAGTAGTATATGATATTACCAGCAAACCACCAGGCACTATTGAATGGGAATAATTTAAATTTTATAAATTATCAATTATAGCTAATCCCAATTGGCATTCATTCATGAATTACAATTGGAAGCTTGCGACCGCAAGTCGTTGCCAATACAACGGAGCCTGCGTGGCGTTTGAACGTAAATAGCCTATTGAAGGCTATTTAGTATAAATCTATGATACAGCCTTTATAGCGACCAATCTTAATTCTTCTAATCCTATTTTTCTTTCCGAGCTTGTTTCATATATGGTTGGAAAGGCGGCTGCATGTTTTTTTAGCTCTGTTTCTATTTTTATTCTGATTTTATCTGCTTCTTCTTTTTTTTGTTTATCAATCTTAGTCAAAACAATTCTATAAGGAACGGCTGCTATATCAAGCATTTCCATTATTTCCTTATCAACATCTTTTAACCCATGTCTTGAATCTACTAAAACAAAAACACATCTTAATGAAGCACGCCCCTTTAAATATGTATTTATTAGCTTTTTCCAGTTTCTTTTCATTTCTTTTGAAACTTTTGCATAACCATATCCGGGCATATCTACCAATAAAAATTTATCACCAAGATTAAAAAAATTAAGCTGCTGTGTCCTACCGGGTGTATGGGATGTTCTGGCAAGAGCATTCCTGTTGGTAAGAGCATTTATAAGAGATGATTTCCCGACATTAGACCTCCCTACAAAGGCTATTTCTGGGAGCGTATCAGGTGGTATTCGGTCAATAACATCAGCACCAACAATAAAATCACAGTTTCCTGCAAATATTTTTCTGGCTTTTTCTTTTTCTACCGCATTATCTTCCATATTTATTTTTTCTTCTTTTTCTTCTTTTTAGGTTTTGGAGGAGTTATTTCCTTTGTTTCTTCTTCCTCACCAAAAAGAGCATCTTCAACTTCCTCTTTTGCTTTTTCTAAAGCAGGGTGAATATCAGGACCATCTTTTACCATATCATCGAGTTTCTCTTCAACTTTCGGACGGCTAAAAAAGTGAACTTCTACGCCCATAGATTTCATAATTATATATTGTTGTAATACGGATAGAAAATTACTGACTGTCCAATATATAACAAGCCCCGAAGCAAATCCCGAAAGTA
>JALTZE010000216.1 GCA_027051315.1 Micavibrio sp. | reverse complement strand
ATGAGCCTAACCTTGCTTGAACCCTTAAAAACTGCTATAGCTAACCTCAAAGATAATTGCATTATTTTGTAGGAGGAAATAAATATATTTTGCTTTTTAGACCCTGTTCTTTTAAGAATGGTTTATTTTATATAAAGATAAATAGTATATTAACTTAAAATTAAAATATATATAAACCACAAAACATGCAATTCTCTTTGAGACTAGCTATATATAACTTCATTAATTAATTGACGAATTTTAAAAGAAAATAATCATGACAGAAAATACTGCACAAGAACAAGAATTCGAACAAATATCTCTGGTTAAAGAGATGAAAAAATCATATCTCGATTATGCGATGAGCGTTATAGTCTCCCGTGCTCTTCCTGATGCTAGAGATGGTCTGAAACCTGTCCATCGCCGTATTTTTTATGCAATGAAAGAAGGTGGATATACTTCTGATAAACCATATAGAAAATCTGCCCGTATAGTCGGTGATGTTATGGGTAAATATCACCCACATGGCGATTCTGCTATTTATGAATCACTGGTTCGTATGGCTCAGGATTTTTCCTTAAGACTTCCATTAATTGATGGACAAGGTAATTTTGGTTCTATGGACGGTGACCCTCCAGCAGCCATGCGTTATACAGAGGCAAGAACAGCAAAATCAGCCGAATATCTTTTATCGGATATAGAAAAAGAAACAGTTGATTTTACACCTAACTATGATGAATCAACTAATGAACCGATTGTTTTGCCATCTCGTATTCCTAATCTTTTGGTTAATGGTGCAGGCGGTATAGCTGTGGGTATGGCTACAAATATTCCTCCTCATAACCTTAATGAAGTTATTGATGGTTGTTTTGCCTATATCGAAAATCCGAACATAACAAGTGAAGAGCTGATAGAAATAATACCAGGACCTGATTTTCCTACAGGAGCAACAATTTTAGGACGTTCTGGCATTGTAAAAGCGTATACTACGGGCAATGGTTCGGTAATAATGCGTGCCAAAGCAACTATTGAGGAAATTAGGGAAAAAAGAGAAGCTATCATCGTTCATGAAATTCCTTATCAAGTTAACAAAGGAAAGCTCCTTGAACGTTTGGGGGAAGTGGCAAGACATAAAATTGTTGAAGGAATATCAGAAATCCGCGATGAATCGGATCGTGATGGTGTCCGTATTGTTATAGAAATAAAAAGAGATGCAGTCGCAGAAGTAGTTTTAAATCAGCTTTATAAAGCAACACAGCTTCAAACACATTTCGGATGTAATATGCTAGCCCTTAATCACGGTAGGCCACAAACAATGGTTCTAAGTGATATGATAAAGGCTTTTGTTGATTTCCGTGAAGAGGTCATAACAAAACGTACAATCTTTGAGCTTAACAAAGCAAGAAGTCGTGCCCATATTTTAGCAGGACTTGCCGTTGCCGTTGCAAATATTGATGAAATCATTGCGATAATAAGAAACGCCACAGACCCTGCAACAGCACGTAATCAATTAACGGAAAAAAGATGGCAGGCAAAAGATATAGCCCCATTGATAGAGCTTATCGATGATCCTGAATATCCTCTTCATGAAGATGGCACATATCAAATGTCTGAAATACAGGCAAAAGCAATACTTGACCTAAGGTTACATAGGCTTACAGGTCTTGAAAGAGATAAAATAGGTAATGAACTAAAAGAAATAACCGATAGAATTGCAGAATTTTTAGAAATTCTTGCCAGCCGTGAAAAGCTTCTTGATGTACTCAAAGAGGAGCTTCTAGAAGTAAAAGAAAAATTCGGTACTCCAAGACGTACAGAGCTTGTTGAAGCTGAATTCGAAGCGGATATGGAAAGCCTAATCGCACGTGAAGACATGGTGGTAACAATAACCCATGGCGGATATATAAAAAGAGTTCCTTTGGCTACATATCGTGCGCAAAAAAGAGGTGGTAAGGGACGTTCTGGCATGTCAATGAAAGATGAGGATTTTGTTTCCGAGCTTTTTGTAGCAAGCACACACACACCTATATTGTGTTTCACTTCTCGCGGTATCGTTCACAAAATGAAAGTTTATCAGCTTCCACTTGGCAACCCACAATCAAAGGGAAAAGCCTTGGTTAACTTGCTTCCTCTCGAAGAAGGCGAAAATATCTCGGTTGTAATGCACTTACCAGAAGATGAAGATAGCTGGGATGAACTAAATATAATGTTTGCAACAACTCACGGGTCAGTACGTCGTAATAAATTATCTGATTTCAAAAATATTCGCTCTAATGGCTTGATAGCTATGAAATTAGGTGAAGGCGAATCTCTAGTAGATGTAAAAACATGTACAGAAAATGACGATATATTGCTTGCATCCAAAAATGGTAAAGCAATTCGCTTCCCTATTACGGCTATACGTGTATTTGCAGGTAGAGCATCAACAGGAGTAAGGGGGATTAAGCTTATCGGCGATGATAAAGTTATATCAATGTCAGTACTTGCTCATATCGATATAGAACCAGAAGAACGTGAAGCATATCTAAAGGCATCAAGAGCATTAAGAGGTGAAGCAGAAGAATCAGAACAAGAAACAGAAATAGCAGGAGATATTTCACAGCAACGATTCGAAGAACTCGCCGCAAAAGAAGAATTTTTACTTACTGTCTCAGTCGGTGGATTTGGAAAAAGAACCTCTGCATATGAATATCGTATCACTGGAAGAGGGGGGCAAGGTGTAACTAACATGGCTCTTACTGCTAAAAATGGTAAAGAAATAGCGGCAACATTCCCTGTAACCGATGACCATCAGGTAATGCTTGTTACAGATGGGGGGCAGCTTATCAGAATGCCTGTTCATGATATCAGAATAACAGGAAGAGCGGCACAAGGGGTAACTCTATTCAAGCTTTCCAAAGGTGAAAATGTTGTATCTGTTGCTTCTCTTGTCGAAGAAGATGGAGAAGAAGATGTAATTACTGAATCTGAATCAGTTGAAGCTTCGGAAGAAAAGCCAGAAGAAGCATCAGAATAAGCAAAAATCAGGAATATTAAATTGTCTAAAGAAAGAATAGGTATATATCCAGGAACTTTTGACCCTATAACCAAAGGACATTTGCATATAATAAGACGTGCAAGCAAGCTTGTTGATAAATTGGTAATAGGGGTAGCAGGTAACGCAGGAAAAACCCCCATATTTAATTTGGAAGAGCGTGTGGAAATGGTTAAAACTGATATAGCCAATCTCCATGATAAATATTGTGAAATAAAAGTAGTAGCTTTTGATAATTTGCTAATAGATTTTGCCAAAGCACATGATGCTCAATTTATAATAAGAGGATTAAGAGCAGTATCAGATTTTGAATATGAATTTCAAATGACAGGTATGAACGCAAAACTTGCCCCAGATATAGAAACTATATTTTTAATGGCATCAGATAGCTGGCAATTTGTATCATCTTCTTTTGTAAAAGAGATATATAGGCTTGGCGGTGATATGAAAGAAGTAGTAACACCCCATGTTTTAGAGCTACTTGCAGAAAAATATCAAAAAAAGATAAATAATATTTGACAAAACGTTACAAGATTCATATTGTGCGCAGGCAATTCTCGTTATCGAGATTCACAAATAAAAAGATGACCGCGTAGCTCAGCTGGTAGAGCAACTGACTTTTAATCAGTAGGTCCGGGGTTCGAATCCCCGCGCGGTCACCATCTTTCTAAATAAACATCCAAAAATCAATATACATATTATCATCCTTATTTTTTATCTAAAATAGCTATCTTTAATTTAGAAAAAATGAGGGATAGATATTTTTGCTTCGTATAACCCTTTGTGAAAGAATTTTTTAAAGCATTCATTTAGGAGAATTATATTATGAATATCACTAAAAATACACTTTGTTTAAGTGCTGCGATTTTGATGAGTTTTACATTTGTTCCAGATGCTTCGGCAGATGGTAATATGCATGGCGGACATCAAATGATGGGAAATCAAATGATGGAAAACCACGATAACCAAATGCAAGGAATGATGAATAATAAGGCTGCGATGGGTAAAGCAGTTGTTAATAGTGTTAGCACTCTAAATCGTAAAATAAACGTAACACATGAAGCTATACCAGCGTTAAATTGGCCAAAAATGACAATGGATATAGATGTCGCCGATGGTGTTGATTTAGAATCTCTTAACTCAGGAGATGAAATTGCTTTCCATATTGAATTAGGTGAAGATAAAGTTTACAGAATTACTAAAATTATGTCTTTGGAAGATATGCAAAAATGTAAATCTGGTATGGATTGCCCAATGCATGAAAATATGATGGAGCATGGACAAGGTAATGATGAAAGCAATAATAATGATAGTGGTCATGGTAATCACGAACATCACTAAAAGGGGGATAAAACAATGATGGGTATAGAAATCATACCAAATTTTCATCCAATATTTGTACATTTTACAATAGCATTGCTTAGTATATCTTCATTACTATATCTAGCAGGTTTTGTGTTTAAGAAAGAAAAATTGTTAGAAGTAGCACGCTGGAGTCTCTGGGCTGGTTTTGTTATCACAATAGGTACTGTTTTGGCAGGCTTTCATGCATATAATACAGTAACTCATGATGGTCCCTCTCACGCCGCGATGACTGACCATAAAAATTGGGCATTGGCAACGGCATCAACATTTGCCGTTTTAGCTATTTGGTCATTTTTTAGACATCGTGGAGGAAAGCCTACAGGTATTGTTTTTGTTATATTGATATTGTTTGCTTCTAGTTTACTGGCAGTTACTGGTTATAAGGGCGGGGAGGCCGTTTATCGTTATGGTCTTGGTGTTATGTCGTTACCAAAAGTTTCAGGTGATGGTGGACATGGTAGCCATGAACATGCAGATGGTAAGGGGCATGGTTCTTCTTCATCTTCTTCTGCTAGTGAAAATACAAAATCACATCATGGTGAGAATGGTTCAAATAACCAAGAACCAGCAAGTGATGGTCATTCCAATCATCAACATTAATTTTTTAAACTCTTCCTATATTTAGGGAGAGTTTTATATTGTTATTAAACATGTTCTATGATAAATTGCTTTCATGATTAGGAATGCGCTACTTTTAATATGTACTATTTCTTTTATTGCTGGGATAACTATCTCAGCAGCGTATGCACATGTTGATGATAAACAATATAATAATCAACAACTTGAACTCACTCTTACTCCAGATAATATAGATGACGGGGTAGAACAGCTTGATTCTTTATATGATTTTAATTGTGGTCATCATTGTCATCATTGCCATGTTAATATTATCGAACATTCACAAGATATATTTACTGAAACAATAGAATTAAATTTTGATTTTGTTTCAGATGAAGTGCTTCCTTCTACCATTTTCGGATTTAAACGCCCCCCTAAAGTTTAATTACTACAGGAAACGGGTGTATATTTTTTTCAGACTAAATATTTCTGAAATTACTTTACCTGACATTTCCTCAAATTTTAATAACGATAATTTATTTCGTTATGCATATTTATACATTTTCCCTAATTTTTAATCATAATCAGGAGATTATTAATGAAAAAATTACAAATATTGGCAGTCAGTACTGCCTTAACCATACTTGCTATGCCACCTAATATAGCAAAAGCAAGTGAACAAACTAATATTCCATCATTTGTTAATCAAATATGGGAACAAAGTCCAGCCATGCAAGAGGCAAAAGCAATGGTTTCGGCTTCAAAAGCTAATCAAAAAGCAGCCTCAAAATGGCAATATAACCCCGAAATTGAAATTGGCTATGAAGATATTGATGGAGAGGACAAAAGCAAAAATATTGGTATAAGCCAAACAATAGATTGGAGCGGTAAATACAGAGCCTCAGGAAATATAGCTAAATTTGAAACTTTGGCAGTAATTGCAGAATATAAAGCTATGCGTCAGAACTTGGCTGTCGATGTTTTATCTGCACTGGCTGAATTTAAATCATCAAAAGATATTTATAATCTGTCCGTTAAACGTACAGATTTGATGGAGCGTTTTTCTACACTAGCTCAAAAAGGCTTTAAAGCAGGTGATATAGACCAAAGCGAATATAATCTAGCTCAGTTAGCATTATCAGAAGCTTTAATAACACAAGCCGAAGCAGAAACTGCATTCAATGAAAGCAAATCAAAATTAGATTCTTTGATAGGGTTTAATTTTGAAGAAAATATGCCTTTACCAGATTTTCCTAAAGACTTACCAGAAATCAAAGAATTTGATAAAAGTGAAGATGAAATTATTATACAGTTACCCTCTATACAAGCAATAAAAAATCGTGAGGAAGCTGCAAAGGCAGCAATCAAACATGCCAGTAAAAATAGATTGCCAGACCCTACAATTGCATTTTCAACTGGTAAAGATACAGGCAGTGACATGATAGGTGTTTCATTATCAATGCCAGTAAATGTTTTTAATAGCTATGGTGCAGAAGTAGAAGTCGCAAAGCAAGAAGCAATCGCACAAGCAAAAGCATTTAAAAATGCATTTTATACAGCTAAAACGACTCTTAAAACTGCTAAACGTACTTATCAACTTTCAAAAAGAGCGTGGGAAAATTGGCAAAAACAAGGTGCTTTGGCTTTATCTAAGCAAACTAAAACTCTCGACCGTAAATTCAAAGTCGGAGAACTAAGCGCAACAGACTATCTGGTTCAAATTGAACAAGCATTAGATACACAAATAGCAGCCAAAGAGCTTCATTCCCAAGCATGGCAATCATGGTTTTCATGGCTTGGTGCATCAGGAAATATAGAACAATGGATACAAAATTCAGGAGAATAGAAATGAATAAATTATTATTATTAACAGCATTAGCAACATTAACAGTACCATATCCCGCATTTTCTGCTGGTGATGGTCATGGTCATAAGCAAGAAATAGAACAAAGTAATGGACAAAAGTATGATGAAACGCCTAAAACTGACGAACATGCAGACCATGGTGATGAAGAACATGGTGCAGAAGGAGGCAAAGAAAGTGGTGCTGAAATTGATTTAACCCCTGAAAATATCAAAATGGCGGGGGTAGTGGTATCTCCTCTAATATTGCAAAAATTAGGTGATGAGATAAAAGCTCCGGGTGAAGTTACTTTTAATTTATATCTAAGTGAAACAATCACCCCAAGAATAGAAGCACAAGTAATAAAACGCCACGCAAAAATGGGAGATAAAGTAAAATCTGGTCAGCCACTTGTTACATTATCAAGTGTAGAAATGGCAGAAGCGGTAGGAGAAATGCTAGTTGCGCATAAAGAATGGAAACGCGTAAAACAGCTAGGTTCAGCGGCTGTTTCTGCTAAACGCTATAATCAAGCAAAAATTGCAAATGACCAAGCTTTAGCCAAAGTATTGGCATATGGCATGACCAAAGAGCAAGTGAAAGAACTTCTAAAAACTGAGAATATGAAAAATATAGGAGAGTTCCAACTTCTTGCAACCAAAGAAGGTGTAATTGTTAGCGATAATTTTATCGAAGGTGAATTAGTAGAACCAGGTACAGTTTTGTTCGATATTGTAAATGAAGCATCTTTATGGGTAGAAAGCAAATTATCACCAGAGCTTGCAAATGATGTTAATGTCGGAGATATGGTTAGAATTAATGTTGGGAATTCTGATTGGGTTTTAGGTAAAGTTATACAAAAACATCATTTATTAGATAAAGAAACTCGTACCATAGGGATACGTATAGAGGTGGATAATAAAGATTATAAACTACATTCAGGAATGTATGTTGATACAATTATCCTAAGTGGAGGAGATAAAAAATATCTAACGGTTCCAACTGAATCTATCCTACGCAGCCCTGATGGCGATTTTGTTGTCTTTGTTGAAGAAAAACAAGGGGAATTTAAACCGCAAGAGGTAGAAATAATCAAAAAAGTAGGTGATTTCGTAGCAATAAAAGGCATACCAGCAGGTACAAAAATAGTTACCAAAGGTGCTTTTTTTGTTCAATCAGAACTAGCAAAGAGCGGTTTTACCGTTCATAACCACTAAATAGGGAAAGGATATAGAAATGTTAAATACAATAATTGACGGTTCTATTCGGAATCGCTTAATGGTGGTTTTGATGCTTATTGCAATTACTGTTGGTGCAGTAATGATGCTTCCAAAACTTAATCTTGATGCTTTTCCTGATGTAACAAATGTACAAGTGACAGTAAATACCGAAGCAGAAGGTCTAGCAGCAGAAGAAGTAGAACAACTTATCACATATCCAATCGAAGCGGTTATGTATTCACTTCCCGATGTTGAAGAAGTTCGTTCAATTTCTAAAACTGGTCTTTCTCTTGTAACTGTAGTGTTCAAAGAAGGAACGGACATATACTTTGCCAGACAGCTTGTGTTCGAACAATTACAAGATGCCAAAGAGCAAATACCAGATGGAGTTGGAACTCCTGAAATGGGGCCTAACAGCTCAGGTCTTGGGCAAGTATTCCAATATATGCTTACAACAGATAATCCTGAAAAATTTGATATTATGGCATTGCGTTCTTTGAATGACTGGATAGTTAAATTGCTACTTATGCCAATTGATGGGGTTACAGAAATTCTTTCTTTTGGGGGAGAAGTTAAACAATATCAAGTTCAACTAGAACCAGCAAAGCTATTATCTTACAATATTCATGCCGAAGATGTAATTTCTGCAATTGAAGAAAATAATAGGAATGCAGGTGGCTGGTATCTTGATAGAGGTTCGGAACAGCTTGTTATCAGAGGTGTTGGCTGGGTACGTGGAGGAGATGACGGCATAAGGGACATCTCTAATATTCCAGTTAAAACTGAAGAGGGTGTCGCCGTTCGTGTCAGTGATGTGGCAAAAATATTATATGGCTCAGAAATTCGTCAAGGTGCTGTAACCATTACTATACGTGATGAAAATGGTAACCCAAAACAAATGGGCGAAGTAGTTACAGGCGTTATAATGAAACGTATGGGCGCAAATACAAAAAATACAATTGATGAAATCAATGAAAGGCTGCCAATCATTCAAAATGCCCTGCCAGAGGGGGTAACCATTAAACCTTTCTATGACCAAGCAGATTTGATAAGCAAAGCTGTTGCAACGGTCAGTAAAGCACTGATAGAAGCATTTATTCTGATTGTTGTAGTTTTATTATTATTTCTCATGAATTTAAGGGCAGCAATATTGGTGCTTTTATCTGTTCCTATTTCAATTACTTTGGCGTTAATGGCTATGGCTCACTGGGGTATTTCAGCAAATCTGATGTCACTTGGTGGATTGGCTATTGCTATTGGTATGATGGTTGATGGTTCGGTTGTTATGATGGAAAATATTTTTAAACATCTATCGCATCATGATGAAAAAGACCGTCCCAATAGTATAAAAATGCGGATATTAGAAGCATCACGTGAAGTAGGGCGTCCTGTATTTTTTGCAGTATTAATTATCATTGTGGTATTTACTCCTCTTTTTACTTTGGAAGGAGTAGAAGGAAAATTATTCCAACCAATGGCAATTTCTATAGTTTTGGCTATGCTTTCTTCATTGATGGTTGCTTTGATGGTTATACCTGCAATATCAACTTATTTATTTAAACGTGGAGTGGACCATAAATCTAATTTTCTTATTGATAGTTTTGAATATGCATATAAGAAAAGTCTGCGGGCTGCTCTAGGGGCAAAAAAGACAGTAGTTGCCATTGCAGTTTCTATGTTTATCGGGGCTTTATCATTAATTCCATTTTTGGGTACTGAATTTGTTCCCGAATTAGAGGAAGGAACAATTAATATACGAGTAACACTTGCTCCATCTTCTTCGTTAGAAACATCTAAGGAAGTTGCTCAAAAATTGGAACTGGAATTGATGGAATTTCCTGAAGTACTATATGCCTCAAGCCGTATAGGTAGAGCAGAATTAGGAGGTGACCCAGAACCAGTTTCAAATATAGAAATATATTTAGGATTGAAACCAGTAAAAGAATGGACATCTGCAAAAGACAGATTTGAACTCCAAAAATTAATGGAAGAAAAAATGTCTGTTCATCCTGGTTTGTTGTTTACTTTTTCTCAACCAATTGCCACACGTGTTGATGAATTGCTTTCGGGAGTAAAAGCTCAGCTTGCTATTAAGCTATTTGGACCTGATTTAGATGTGCTGGCTGAAAAAGGTAAAGCCATTGAGAATCTGGTAAAAACCATTGAAGGCGCACGTTCTGTTGAGATGGAACAAATAGCAGGTGAGGCACAGCTAGTTGTACGTCCCGATAGGGATAAACTCGCCCGTTTTGGTATTCCAGTAGGGCAAGTTATGTCTTTGGTCTCAGATGCAATTGGCGGAAGTACAGCAGGGCAAGTTATTCAAGGTAATGAACGTTATGATATTTATGTTCGTCTTGCCAAAGAATATAGAAATGATGCACATGCAATATCTGATTTAATTATTCAAGCACCAAATGGTGCATGGGTAAGGCTTGGCGATGTTGCTACGGTTTCTATCGAAGCAGGACCTCCGCAAATTCGTAGAGATGATGTACAAAGGCGCGTTGTTATCCAGTCTAACTTAGTTGGGCGTGATATGGGTGGTTTTGTTGAGGAAATAAGCAAGCGTATAAAAGAAGAAGTCGATTTACCTGCTGGATATTCCGTTGTTTATGGCGGACAGTTTGAAAATCAACAAAGAGCGCAAGCAAGATTGATGATTGTTGTTCCTTTATCTTTGGGATTAATCTTCTTACTATTATTCTTTGCTTTTAACTCAGTAAGACAAGCTGCTTTGATAATGCTTAACGTTCCATTGGCTATGATTGGTGGTATTGCCGCCCTTTATTTTTCTGGTCAATATCTATCTGTACCAGGTTCAATCGGGTTTATCGCACTATTTGGCGTTGCTGTCTTAAATGGTGTTGTGATGGTAAATGCCATTAATTTATTAGTGGAAAGTGGAACAGATGCCAAAAGAGCAGTATTTGACGGAGCTTTATCAAGACTACGTCCTGTTCTTATGACTGCATTAATCGCAGCTTTGGGACTTATTCCAATGCTTTTGGCAACTGGTATTGGCTCAGAAGTTCAAAAACCATTGGCAACAGTGGTGGTTGGGGGATTATTCTCCTCAACATTGCTGACTTTATTTGTTCTTCCTGTTTTATATACTTCATTTTCGAAGAAAATTATCGAAGACCATAAAAGGTAAATAGTAATTAAATATAAATATAAAATAGCGATGAAAGAGTAACCTCTCATCGCTATTTTTTTAGCTATAAGGTTGAAACACCATTAAGAAGATTTCTAATAATGCTAATATCATCTTCACTATACGGAGTATAAGCATTTACAAGTATAAATCTTTTGTCCATTTCTATTATCAGACCAAATAAATGTCCTTGAGGAACTTTAAGCTCATATTCAAAAGCCTTATTACCATTTATTGATAAATCTTTGGTTTTGGTTGCTATAGATTTTTCA
>JALTZE010000215.1 GCA_027051315.1 Micavibrio sp. | reverse complement strand
CCAGACATCTGTAATTTTTTTTGCGCATAACGTTTTGCGTAACCGGCTGGCTAACCCAGAGTGACGAGGAACGAGGAGCGGCGGGTTAACCAGTCCGAGTTGACGCACTTGTTATGCATTTTAATTTTCTCTAACTTCTTCAACCTTACTATTTAGCCAGTCATGTATATCGCGAGTATATTCGCCCCATTCATCAGTAGTTGAAATTAAATCAATAATTTTAGAAATTCCTGTATTACGTTCGAAACCTATTCTTGAAATAATATCATTTATATACTTGTGATCACTATCAGCTACATTGATTTCTCTAGCAACTTCAATGATTTCATTAAATTCTTGGTTTTCAGACTCTGGCATTCCAATAATAATTGAGTGCAAATACCTTTCTGGTTGTTCTTCAGCAGGAAGATTTAATTGATATATTAATGATAGCGCCTTTTCTCTAAATTGAACCGCCTGATTATCATGCCCAGTTATTACTCTGTTTATTTTTTCTATCTTTTCATCTTCCGTGGCATAAATATCTCCATCTAAGAGCATAACTGTATCTGTGCAATCATCACCACCGAGCAACAACCCTCCAATTGTAGTAAAACAATTAATTGCAGCACCATAACGTTGTATTGATAAATACTTAGCTAATCTAAGGTTTGCAGCTACTTTTTTAACAATTGCTACAGCCAAGTCATCTTCTACAAAAACTTCCAAAGGTTTAGGCTGCACGCCAGTAAGTCGATTTATAGCATCAGGTTTTGTTTCATTAAAACAAAGTGTTTTTTGTGGTCTACAAATAATATGTCTAATATTTACCTTATCTTCTAGCTCTAAAATACTTTCTCTATGTGTTGTGAAAATAATTTGAAGATTTTTATCTACTGCACGTTCATGAATAACATCAACCAATTTTTTCATCGCAGAATCATGCAAAAGCAAGTCTAGCTCATCAATAAGAATCAAAGAATTCTTTTTTGCGCGAAATATTTTTTCTAGTATATAGAAGACCTTTTGTTCGCCGGCGCTCATGCTAAGAGCGGAGTAACGTAACCCTTCTACTTCAACGCCTATAAATCTTTTTCCTGCAGAATCATGTATGTTGTAACTTGAATACCTCCTATTAAGTACAATAGATGCCTTTTCTAAAATACTTACAATAATTTCCTCAGTTACAACTGTGGTGGAGTAATTTATTTTCGCTTGCTTTTTCTCTGATTCAATCATAGGTACGCATTTATCAATACCTATGTAATATAAATCTCTCTTAGGTCGATTTGCGTATCTTGGCGTCCAACGTACCAATGTTTTTTTATATTGTCTTGTAACTTCATTATGTATTGCTCTGCCATCACGATAACTATGCGTGATTTCCATTTCACTTCCATTCCATAAAGCGTCTGTATTAGGTAGAAAAAATGAGCTAAATTTATAATTTTCACCATCTTCAACTGGACCAAATGCACAGGCTAAAGCATGTAGTACTGTTGATTTACCATTTCCATTTGGGCCAAGAATAGCTGTGACTGGACTACCATTAAAGCAGATATAAAAATTGATTAAGTTTTTTAGATTTACTACTTTTAATGAATGTAGAACTTGCTGTGTTATAGCCACTTAGAAATAGCCCCTATAGGATTTTTGTTTGCATAACGTCGTAAATAACCTGTCATTTTGAGAGCGCTAGCGAACAAAATGTCAGGTTGATTTACATTGTTATACACTTTTTTACATATTTATTGTGAAGAGTTAAACCCTTCCCTTATCCACTCTACTACTTGTCTTCCACCAAGAACCACAAACATTGTAGAAATATAACCAGCTGTTGCCCCTAACAATACAATATGAATATCATCAGTTATTCTATAAGACACCTCATCATACACAAATAATGCAATAACAAACCCTGAAATAATTGAGCCACTAATGCTCAACCTTTTCCAGCCCAAATGGTTACATTTTGCATACATAATGTATGTAAAAATAATTATATATATAGCTAATGCTATAATTATTGATACAATTAATATTTCATCCAAATTCTTCAATAAGTATGAATTAAATGAAGTATTTTCTATTTCCAAGCGCTTGAATATGCCAAATTTTTTTTTACATTCTTCTTCCCCTTTTGCTTTTCCTTTTTTTGCAAAATACCGTGAAACCTCAGTGTCATGATTGGCCTCATGTGATCCTCTCAGAATCTCATCATATTTATTCCCTTCTATTTTTTTAAGGCACAAATTAAACGCAGATTTATCAGAATATCCACTTAGAATGCTTTTGTATTCAACTTCATTTGGATTGTTTTTTTCATACCATTCAATAAATGTCATAACTCCAGCAACAGGAATTGCTATAAAAACCACTAATACAAGCAATGTTGACTGTCTAGCGTTTATTAAGTTACTTCCTATATGCATTATTTTTCACTCTTTTGTATAACGTCGCAAATCACCCGACCAACAAAG
>JALTZE010000214.1 GCA_027051315.1 Micavibrio sp. | reverse complement strand
GCAATATACATAATTTATATTTATAAATTTTCATAAATAAACACATTATACATATAAAGGGGAAGCACAATGATGCAATCACCATTCACCAACCATATGGATACAAAAATATACCAAGAATTTAATGCTAAAAATCTTAGATTAATCGCAGCAGACGATACTTTGGCTAATACCAGAAAACAAGTTAAATGGGATACTACAATATTTCCCAAACACGGGCATCCCCCTATAAATATAGCACCATTATGGTGTGCCAATGTACATTTTGCTTGTTTGAAAATGGCTGATTTTTTAACTAATTGGCATCCAACAAATGCAACACATGATGAATCAAGAGTTCAAATAGCTATTCACAAAGAAATACCGGAAGAACATATAATAGATTTTATAAAAAATCATGGAACATTATCACTATGGCATAGCATAGGTATAAATGCTGAAAATACAGAAGAAGTAAAAAAACTCAGAAATATTTTTAAAAAAGTAAAAGATGCCAGCCCACATGGATTAAATAAAATTGTAATAGATGCTTCAAATGGACACATGAACGCTATGCTTAAAAGAATAGATACAGTAAGAAGTATCGTAGGGGAAAATGCAATAATATTAGCGGGAAACGTCGTAACAGGTACTATGGCACAAAAAATAATAGAAGCAGGAGCAGATGGAGTAAAAGTAAATCATGGTCCAGCAAAAGTATGTAGAACACGCCATAATGCTGGGACTCATCGTCCTACATTTTCTGCTGCCTTAGAATGCGCCATAGCCGCAGAGGAAATAGGAGGATTTATAGTTCCAGATGGAGGAGGCGTAAGTGAATCTGGTACAGCTGCCATATATTTTGCAGCTGGAGCAGCAGGAGTAATGAGCGGTAGCCTTTTTGCTGGTCATAAAGAATGTAATCAACCATTCAAAATAAACCTAAATCCTTTGGATACAAACGAGATAGATTTTCTTAAAAAATACATGTGGTATTTCGGAAGCGCAAGTATTGATGCACTAGATAAATATCACGGAGGAAAAGAATCTCATAGACCATCTGAAGGAACACGTAGAAAAGTTCAATACAAAGAATCATTAAAAGAAACACTTGAACAATGGTTCGGAGGAGTAGCATCAGCAGTAAGTTTCCAATCACACGAATTATCTGGTGAAAAAGACTCCAAAACAGGTGAAGATATATGGCGTTTTAGCCATCTAAGAAATGCAAAAGATAGACTTGTACACACTCCATACTAAAAGGATTTAGTTAATTGCATATCATTTCTTAGAACCGTATCTACTTGAAACTTATCCTTCAAAAACTTACTTAAAGCAGCTCTTCTAGGACTTGTTAAGTTTTTCTCATCTTGCGTCATCTGAGCATATGTAAGAGCATTAGGATTATTATTTATAGGCATAAAATTAGGGTCATAACCAAAGCCATTTTCCCCTTTAATACCAGGTGAAATCAAATGACCATATTCATCAACCCTATAACTACCAATAATACGAGCTTGTTCAGCTTCCTTATCATATACAGCAATTGAAATTGAAGAAACAAATCTCACACTTATGGGCTTATTAGGATTATCACTAACTACCTCATAAATCCTTTTATAAAGATTACATGCTCCTTCATGTCCATCTTTATCTTCTTCGCAAGAAAAAAGTTTAGCTATGCGTCCAGTTGCCAAACCAGGAAAATCTTTCATCGCTAATAAATTCAAAACACAACCATCACCAATATCAAAATTTGTAAAATCCACAATCTCACCATTAGGCAGCTCATAATTTTGCAAATCAATATCA
Source organism: Micavibrio sp. (assembly GCA_027051315.1). Classification (GTDB taxonomy): domain Bacteria; phylum Pseudomonadota; class Alphaproteobacteria; order Micavibrionales; family Micavibrionaceae; genus JALTZE01. Next base: position 669 of record JALTZE010000214.1, on the reverse strand, counting down.
TTTTCCCACAATGATATAAGGATATTTTCATCGCTTAAATCCACTCCAAAATCTACAGAAACACCGCTATCATCAGATAGAAAACCTGTCCCCTTTTCTACATAAGCACCATAATTTCCAGCATAATACAAAGCTTTAGCTTCAGATTGAGCTATAAAATCAGTTTCTTTTTCCTCTGGTTCTAAAAAATTTTCTATCTCTTTCTTTCCAACTACTTCAATCCCTTCAGTAGCTAACATATCAGAAAATTCTTTTAACTTTCCCTTATTACCAGTACCTACAATAATCTTTTTCAAAAATATTTCATTTTTACGCATAAAAACCCCTAATCTAAAGTTAGATAATATTACATAATGACAAACAAGGTAAATAGTCAAATAAAAAATTCCTTGCTATAATACCAATTGGCATTCATTCATGAATTACAATTGGAAGCTTGCGACCGCAAGTCGTTGCCAATGCAACGAAGCCTGCGTGGCGTTGAACGTAAATAGCCTATTGAAGGCTATTTAGTATAAGACTATAGCTAGGGTCATAACCCTAAATCAATCAATTCTAACCTTTTTACCTCGTCCCTTAATTTTGCGGCTGTTTCAAACTCCAAATTACTTGCTGCTTCAAACATTTCTTTTTCCAACTTCTTAATTTTCTTTTTTAATTCATCAGGAG
>JALTZE010000213.1 GCA_027051315.1 Micavibrio sp. | reverse complement strand
GCCTGTTTCTGTTAAATGTGAATGTCCCAAGAAATATGAAGAAATTTTAAAAAAAATATGGGGTGAAAAGTTCGAGCAAGAACTGTTAGCCATGCTAGAGCCAGCAACACTTGATTTAAGAGTTAACACAGCAATAATTAATAGAGAAAATGCAAAAGCAAGCCTAGAAAAAGATGAAGTAAGAACAACAAAAACACCATACTCACCATGGGGACTACGTACAGAAAATAAAATATATCTTTCAAAAACTAAGGCATTTAAAAAAGGCTTTGTTGATATTCAAGACGAAGGTTCACAATTAATATCTTTTCTTTGCGATGCAAAACCATCTATGCAAGTGCTGGATTATTGCGCAGGAGGAGGTGGAAAAACCCTTTCCTTAGCAGCATCAATGCAAAAAAAAGGAAGAATTGTTGCAATGGATATAGATGCAAGAAGACTTGAAAAATCAAAATCAAGATTCAGGCGCGCAAAGGTAAGCGATATAATAGAGCCAAGACCATTAACCGAAGAAAGAAATCGCAAATGGCTACGTCGGCAGAAAGGAACATTCGATCTGGTTCTTGCCGATGTACCCTGTACCGGAACCGGAACATGGCGAAGAAATCCTGATATGCGCTGGAATAATTATGGACCTTCTTTAGAAGAATTAATAAAAACTCAATCCGAAATTCTTGATAAAGTTGCTCATACAGTAAAAAACGGCGGTAAACTTGTTTATGCCACATGTTCTTTGCTTCCTGAAGAAAATGAAAAACAAATAGAATCTTTCCTTAAGCGTAATAAAGAATTTAAGCTCTTACCTTTAATAGAAAGCTGGCCAGAAGGTTATAATCCTCCTTGTGAAGGTGATTATATGCGCCTTACACCATATCAGCATAACACAGATGGATTTTTTGCTGCGGTAATGATTAGAAATATTTCTTAAAATCATAAAAACTTTGCGTTTTCTATCCTTTTACGTTAAAAGTCGCAAGAATAGCTATGTGGCAACGAGTATGCAGGAATAATAATGACAGAAATATCACCAAAGCTAAAAGAAATAGCAAAAAAACATAAAAGCGAACTTCTAATGCCAGCAGGCTCATTAGAGAAGCTAAAATTTGCTGTTCTTTATGGTGCAGATGCTGTTTATATGGGTACTCCTGATATGTCGCTTAGAACTAAATCAGCCTTTACACTAGAGCAGGTAATAGAAGGTATAGAATTTGCACATTCACATGGTGTTCGTGTTTATTTAACTTTAAATCTTTTTGCTCATGACAAAGATTTACCTAAACTTCCTGAATATCTGGAAACAGTACGTAAAGTTAAACCAGATGGAGTTATAATCGCAGACCCTGGGGTTTTTAATTATGTACGTGAACATGCACCAGATATTGAGCTTCACGTATCTACGCAAGCAAATATTACCTCATCTCTTTCAGTAAAATTTTGGGAAGAGCAAGGGGCAAAGCTGGTTGTATTGGCACGGGAAGTAACTTACGAAGAACTTAAATCAATTCGTGAAAATTGTCCTGATATTAAATTAGAAGCTTTTGTTCATGGCGCTATGTGTATGACTTATTCAGGTCGCTGTATGTTATCAAACTTCATGTCCGAACGTGGGGCAAATCAGGGCAATTGCACAAATTCATGCAGATGGCACTACAAGCTGCATATAAAATTAAAAGATGGTACGGTAGAAGAGCTGGAAATAAACGAAGATAACAAAGATATATTTGAATTTTTATTAGAGGAAGATTACAGACCAGGTGAATTTCTTCCCTTCGAAGAAGATATGCGAGGTTCATATATCTTGAATTCCAAAGATTTATGTCTTATGCCAAAACTTAATGATTATTTAGCAATAGGTATAGATTCTTTGAAAGTAGAGGGGAGAGGGAAGAGCCCCTACTACGCAGCAATAGTTGCCAGAGCCTACCGCATGGCAATAGATGATTATTACAATGACCCAGAAAATTGGAGTCCAAAAGAATATCTAGCAGAGCTAGAAACCGTTGGTAACAGGGGATATACATTGGCATTTCATGAGGGACGCCTAAAAAATTATGCTCATAATTATGAAAGCACAAGGACAATAGCAGAATGGGAATTTGCAGGAATAATAAGGGAAGTTACAAAAGACTCCTTCATAATAGAAGTAAAAAATAAACTAGAAGCAGGAGATGTTTTAGAGCTAGTACCACCAAAACACAGAGAAACAGTATCCATACGTCTATATGAATTCGAAGATGCTAAAAATGGATATATATCCGATAGAATGATAGCAGGAACTCGCCCCAGTTTAAGATTACCATTTGAAAAATTTGACCATGAAGATAAAAATATTTTACTAGAAAAATTTCCTGTTGGAACAGTAATAAGAAAAGAAAAAGCCCTTACAGAAGCAGAATGGCAAAGAATAAAGTTAGACCGTGTTTCACAAAAAATAGAAACAGGAACCGCACCCGAACACTTATACCAAGAACGTAAGCAAATAGTAAGTGATTCCCATGAAGAAGAACTTATGAAACGTAGAATAAAATCACCCAGATTAGGGGTGGAGGGCTGTTGTGGTAAAGGTTGTAATGGTTGTGCCATATTCTGGAATGACCCTCAATATGAAAAAGCCCGTAATTTAATGCTAAAAAAGAAACAAGGCGAAATGCTAAGTAAAAAAGAAGCAAAAGAAATAGTCACTAAACATAGCTAATTTATACATAATGTTATCTTTTAGATAAGTTATATATTATGAATATGAAATTATTAAATAATATATGAGTATTGCACTATATTTCTCTTGCTTCCTCAGGTAACATAATAGGAATACCATCTTTTATAGGATATGCCAATTTTGCTTGGTCAGATATAAGCTCATTTTTTTTGCTATCATAACGCAAAGGAACTTTGGTAACAGGGCAAACTAAAATTTCTAATAATTTTTTGTCTATATTGTTCATTATTGTTCATTATAATTTCTTTTTAAAAATTTATCGTTATTTTCCGAGTATAAAACAATTATTAATATCGTTGCAATTCTTATTTACCTTACTATATATCTACGCATAGATAGTTTTATATCTATTATTTATCTGGGGTTACTATTTTCATATCCATTATTTTTGGATTATGACCACATGATTCAATAAATTTTAATAAGTCCGAAGGTCTAAGCTTTGTCGACATTGTATTGACTAAAGGATGGTAATTAACCCATTCATGCTCCATCATTGCTTTATCAAGAATAACATTTACTTGAGCGTCCTTGTCATTAATAAGAGCAAATGGACATACTGCTCCTGCTTTTACTCCTAACATATTCCATAACCTTTCTGAAGAGGCAAAAGAAAATCTTCCCTCCTTAAGATTTGCAGAAAGTTTCTTAAGGTCAATAAGAGTATCTTCTAGGGCGGTAACAAGATACAGAGCTTTCTTCTTACTTTTCAAAAATAAATTTTTAGTATGACCTCCCTCTATAATATCTTTCAGGTAATCAGCTTCTCCTACCCTAAAAACTGGCTCATGCTCAAACGTTTCATATTCTATTCCCAGCTCGTTTAATCGCCTAAAAACATCTTTAGGGGAAGCCTTTCCCATTTTCTCATAATTTTCTTGGTGATTGTTCACTATTATTAACCTCTTTTTTACCATTATATGGGAATTATATCTATCATGGAAACAGGGATAGCGGTAGGGTATTTTAACTAAAATTCATGTCAAAATTTGTATATATTCGTATTTTATGCGAACATATAAATATTAAGAATAAACAGGTTTATTATGATTGAATGCGAGGGAAACGCAGCAGTAGCTGAATATATGGTAGGAGCACAGCAATTGGATATCGTGTACGGAGATATGCAAGCATCTGTCGTTGCTGATATATCAAAATCCATTGGTGTTCCTGATATTTCTTTATCTGCAAATCAACCACAATATAATAATGATTTACAAAATAATCAGCCAGAAACAATTAAAAGCTGGAATAATGTCCTTACCCCCCAAAATGGCGGATATGGAATCTAGTTAATTTTTTTCTTCTAATTATATTTCTTTTGGTTATCATATATCTATGAATATAGCACTTGCCCAAAATGTAAAAGGAGATATTCTCCTTATTTCTGACACCCCCTTTGAGAGTAAAGTCATAAGGGTTGAATATTATAGAGAACAAAAATTAATAAATTTGGTTTATGATGACCCAGAAATAGATAGTGAGCTTATGCATTATGAAATGTCAAATATATCAGATGATAAAATAAGACATGCAGCCAGAATAATATTAATAGTAGGTCCTAATAATGATAAAGAAGCTATTGCGTATGATGTTCCTCTAATACAAATAGGCGTATAAAATAAAAAAATATTTTTCTTTAATTTTCTTCTTGCATTTAAAATAAAATTCCCTATATTGCACACATAAAAATTACAGGATGCGGGTGTAGCTCAGGGGTAGAGCGCAACCTTGCCAAGGTTGATGTCGAGAGTTCGAATCTCTTCACCCGCTCCATTTTTCTAGATATATATCCAAATCATCTATATACAATTTATTAAAAATAAATTCAGCTATATCTTTACTTTCAAAATAACGCTACATAAAATAACTTGATTATTTGATTCTGCATTTTTAGTGAAAGAGTGTTTAATGGCAAAGCCGCAGAAAATAGGTAAGAAGAAAAAAGCTCCTCCAGCCTCTGGAAAAAAGTCTGGCCATTCTGAAAGAATTGCTCAAGTAATGATGCGTAATGATTTTTATAGCGATGGCTATAAAACTATGAGGCTTGTGGCCTTTGTTCAATTTCTTATCGTTGTTGCTGTGATAGTGGGGGTTGTCTATTTTGTAAACTCTCATAAAACTGAGCATGTTTACTTTGCAACAACAGATGATGGTAGAATGGTAACTATTGTTCCTATCAATAGACCAAATCTTACAACTCCAGCCCTAATGTCATGGGCGGCACAAGCTTCTACAGAAGTTATGACATTTGGTTATCATGATTACAGACGACGCCTTAATGAATCTTCTAGGCATTTTACCAGAATCGGTTGGGACAGTTTTATGTCTGCTCTTGATAAGGCAAGAATTATAGAAATGGTAGAAAACCAACAAATGGTTGTTACATCTTCTCCAAGAAGTGCTCCAATTATACTTAGTGAGGGTGTAGTAAATGGTAGATATCAATGGGTTATACAACTGCCAATTAGCGTGTCATATCAAGCAGCTGGAAAAAATAAGGCAGAAAAATTTCTTATCGATTTAACCATAGTAAGAGTTCCCCAACTAGAAAATCCAAATGGTGTCGGTATAGAAAGATGGTTCCAAAGAACGGGATAAAATATTATTTGCTGTTTTTATATAATATATGTGAGAAAAATCATAAAATCATATATCGGTATCTTTACATGTTTGAAAACAGTAAATAAACTAATCCCGTACGATTCTGTATGATTTTATGTAGGGTCGTTGTTGTTTATTAATCTAGCTAGAGTAGTTAATGGCAAAGCCACAAAAAACAGGTAAGAAAAAAAATATACCATCAGCAAAGTCTGATGCGTCTGATTCTACTTCTAAAATAAACTATACCTCTGTAAAATATGAATTTTACAGAGATGGTTACAGGGCTATACGCACAGTTGCTCTTATGCAGTCTGTTTTTATTTTACTATTTGTTATAGCTGTGATGTATTTTCTTAATGTGTATAAATCGGAAAGAATTTATTTTGCTACAACAAATAGTGGGAGGCTAATCCCGCTTGTTGCTCTTGATAATCCTAATTTGACAAATCCTGCTTTAATGTCGTGGGTGTCGCAGGTAGTTACAGAAGTTCTTACATTTGGTTTTAATGATTATAGGCAAAGACTTAATGAGGTATCTCGTCATTTTACTAGAGTTGGGTGGGAAAGCTTCGCTTCAGCTCTAGAAAGAGCTGGATTTATGGAAAAAATAGAAAATAAACAAATGATAGTAACTAGCATACCTGCAGGTGCTCCAGTTGTTGTAAGTGAAGGATTGGTAAATGGTAGATATCAATGGGAGGTTAATATTCCCATGAATATTACTTTCCAAGCCGGTAATAAAAAAGAGCCAAAAAGGTCAAATTTAACTATTACTATTGTTAGGGTTCCTTATTTAGAAAATGCAAACGGTATTGGTATTGAAAGATGGAAACAAATGTGATTTTGTATAGGATTTATGATATATGGGTTATGTATTATGTTGAAAAAAAATAAAATAATTGCTTCTGTGCTGTGTGCTATAATGTCATCATTGCCAGTAATGACAGTGAAGGCGCAAGAGGCACTGCCTGCCCCCTCGCAGGAAGCTCCGGGGTTAACATTGCCTGTTCCAAATCCTCCTGCGCAATCTCTTCGTCCTCCCGTGCAAAAGGTAAAAGAGGTAAAAGATGTCGATGAAGTGATAAGGAAAGAGGCTTTTGATAAAGCTGCCTCAGGGCTTATGCCTATGCGTCCTGAGGAAATAAGACGTTTCCTTGAAATGTATGATGAAACACAAGAAGCAGTAGAAACTCCATTAAACCCTGACCCCAAACCACTTTTTGAATTCAAAACTGTTTCACTTGATCCAGGTCAAACTCCTCCAGAAATTATTACTTCTGTTGGTCATGTTACAACAGTTACTTTTGTTGATGCTACTGGGCAGCCATGGCCTATAAAGGATATAAGTTGGGCGGGGGATTTTAATGTAGAACAACCAGATGAGCAAAGCCATATGATGAGGCTTATCCCTATGTCAAGCTATGCTCACGGCAACATGTCTATGAGCTTTGTTGATTTAGCTACACCTGTTATTTTTAAGCTAGTTACCAAAAAAGATGAAGTTCAATATCGTCTTGATATAAGAATACCAGATATTGGTCCTAATGTTAGTACTGCCGAAGGTTATTATGGTGGTGACCTTAATGTTTCACTTGATGCAGGTGATACCGAAATATCTGGTGTTCTTGATGGTTCACCACCGCCAGAAGCTTTGATGTTAGAGGTAAGTGGAGTAGATGGCCGTACAACTGCTTATGAGCTTGATGGAAAAACATATTTAAGAACGCCACATACTTTATTATCTCCTACATGGGATGAATCTGTTAAGTCGTCTGATGGCATGAATGTTTATGTTATGGGGAAAACCCCAGTTCTTCTATTGTCTGACCGCGGTCACGTGGTTCGTGCATATCTGAATCGTGAGGATGAAACTAATGAATAATATACCAGAAGATAATGATGATTTCGAAGTAGATTCAGATTTTGATGATCTGGAAGAAAGAAGTACGCTTGGTGATATTTGGAGAAATAGCCCTGCACTTAAAGCGGCTGTAATAGTAGCTGTTCTTTTTGTCATTTTTGCAATCATTTTTATTTTTGATGAAGAAGACACAAGTAAAAAAGCAGAGCAAGCTCCTTCACAAATTCCAAGAACGGCAAATATAAATGCAGGTCCTGCCGAAGAAGAGGTTTCTCAAACTATGAGAAGCGCTTTAGAAGATTATAATGAACAACAAGAAAGTGTGGCTGAAAGATATGGTAAAACATATATGCCTGTTCCGATAGACCCTCTAAAAACAGAAATAAAAATAGTAGAGGAAGAAGAGGAAGATGTAGAAGATCCTCTGGTTAGATGGAAGAAAATGCAAGAAGAACGTCTAAAGATGCAAGAAGAAAATGATATGTTCTTCGGGGGTAAAGAGGAAGAAAGCAGTTGTGGTACTCCATGTAGCCCATGTATGCAAAAATTAGCTCAAGATTATTGCGAGAAAGGTGGAATTCCAGGTCTTGCTCAAACAGCTAAAGGCGGAACTATATTATATGATGAAAATGGTAATCCATATGTCTATGACAAAGACGGTAACCGTATAATGCTTGATGAAAATGGTAACCCAATTCTTTATGATAAAGACGGTAACCGTATTATGTATGATGAGAATGGTAATCCCTATGTAGTTGATGAAAATGGCAATAAAGTAATGATTGATGAAAATGGGAAACCTATTCTTTACGATAAAGATGGCAACCGTATTTTATATGATAAAAACGGCAACCCTTATGTTTATGATGAGAATGGTAAAAGGATAATGCTTGATGAAAATGGTAACCCAATTCTTTATGATAAAGACGGTAACCGTATTATGTATGATGAGAACGGCAATCCTTATACTCTTGGAAAAGGCGGGAAACGTACATATTATGATGAAAACGGTAATCCAATAGAATATGACGAAAATGGCAATAGAATATTCTATGATGAAGACGGTAACCGTTATGTTCTTGATGAAAATGGTAATAGGGTTTTAGTCGATGAAAATGGCAACCCTGTTCTTGGTGCTGACGGCAAACCAGTTCTTATGGATAAGGATGGTAATCGCTATATAGTCGATGAAAACGGCAATCGTATCTTAGTTGATGAGAATGGCAACCCTGTTCTTGGTGCTGATGGTAAACCAGTTCTTATGGATGAGAATGGTAATCGCTATATAGTTGATGAAAACGGAAATCGTATCTTGGTTGATGAAAACGGTAACCCTGTTCTTGGTAAAGATGGTAAACCTATCTATATGGATGAAAATGGTAACCGCTATATAGTAGATGCAAACGGTAACAAGGTTCTTGTTGATGAAAATGGTAAGCCAGTTCTCGGTAAAGACGGCAAACCAGTTCTTATGGATAAGGATGGTAATCGCTACATAGTTGATGAATTCGGTAACAAGATTCTTGTTGATGAGAATGGTAACCCAATTCTCGGTGCTGACGGTAAGCCAGTAATGCTCGATGAGAATGGTAACAGTATCCTTCTCGATGAAAACGGCAATCCTGTAACTGGTCCTAATGGTGAACCTGTGCTGGTTGACGAAAATGGTAATCGTTACATAGTTGATGAATTTGGTAATAAGATTCTAGTCGATGAAAATGGTAATCCAGTTCTTGGCAAAGATGGTAAACCTATAATGGTTGATGAGAATGGTAATCCGTATTTTATTGATGAAAATGGTAATAAAGTATATGTAGATGAAAATGGTAATCCTGTTCAGTTTGATGAAAATGGCAACCGCATTCTTCTTGATGAAAATGGCAATCCTGTAACTGGTCCTAATGGTGAACAGGTATATGTAGATGAAAATGGTAATCGTTATGTTCTTGACGAAAATGGTAATCGTATTTTAGTCGATGAAAACGGTAACCCAATTCTTGATTCTACGGGTAACCCAATAATACTTGATAAAAATAGTAAGGGAGTGCTCACAGATGAAGACGGTAATCGCTATATTCTTGATGAGCATGGAAACCGTATCCTTCTTGATGAAAATGGCAAACCCGTAACTGGTCCTAATGGTGAACCTGTATTGGTTGATGAAAATGGCAACCGTTACATAGTTGATGAAAATGGTAATAAGATTCTAGTTGACGAAAACGGTAATCCAATAACTGGTTCTGATGGTGAAGCTGTGTTGGTTGATGAAAATGGTAATCGTTATGTATTAGATGAGAATGGTAATCGTATCCTTGTTGATGAAGATGGTAATCCAATTCTTGGAGCTGACGGTAAGCCAATAATGGTCGATGAAAACGGTAATCGTTATGTAGTTGATGAAAATGGTAACCGCATTCTTCTTGATGAGAACGGTAATCCTGTAACTGGTCCTAATGGTGAACCTGTATTGGTTGATGAAAATGGCAACCGTTACATTATCGATGAAAATGGTAATAAGATTCTAGTTGACGAAAACGGCAATCCCATAACTGATCCTAATGGTGAGCAGGTATATGTAGATGAAAACGGTAATCGTTATGTTCTTGACGAAAATGGTAATCGTATTTTAGTCGATGAAAACGGTAACCCAATAACCGATGAAAATGGCAATCCTATATATATTGATGAAAATGGTAACCGCTATATCCTTGATGAAAATGGTAATAAAATTCTGGTAGATAAAGACGGTAAACCCGTATTGGATAAAAATGGTAATCAAGTGATGCTTGATGAAAATGGCAATCCTTTTATATACGATAAAGACGGCAACCGTATAATGCTTGATGAGAATGGTAATCCAATAGAATATGATGAAGACGGTAACCGTATATTCTATGATGAAAATGGTAACCCATATGTTCTTGATGAGAATGGTAATAAAGTCTATCTAGATGAAGATGGTCGACCAATTTTATATGATAAAGATGGTAATCGTATTCTTTACGATGAATATGGTAATCCATATGTTTATGATGAAAATGGCAATCGTATTTATCTTGATGAAAACGGCAACCCAATTTTATTTGATGAAAATGGTAATCGTATTCTTTACGATGAAGAAGGTCGAGTTATTAAATATGATGAGAACGGCAATCCAATAGAATATGATGAAGATGGTAACCCAATATTATATGATGAAAACGGTAATCGTATTTTCTATGATGAAGACGGTAACCCTATAATATATGACGAAGATGGTAATCGTATCTTGGTTGACGAAGATGGTAATCCAATTCCTTCGGAGGTGGCTCTTGATGGTACATTAATTCCTAAATATACGCCGGAATTTAATGAAGATGGTCAATTATTAAGCGATTTATATACCAAAGAAGGTCGCCGTATGACAGAAGAAGAGAAAAATCAGACTATAGATGTTTTGGCAGAGGCTATGTCAGGTCAGATGGAATCTGTTCTGGAAGTTAAATTACCTCCTGAAATACAGCATATAACCGTTACAGAAGAAGAAGACGAAGAAGGAACAGCAGCAGGCGGCAGTGCATCTGCATCAGGCGGAGAGGGAACACCTGATTATTGTTTAACGAATCCAGAACTATGTACAGTTACAGAAGATGGGGAACTAGTACCTACAGAAGAAGGAGAAGAGCAAGGACAAATAATCGAAGAGGAAGTTATAATTCCAGCAGGTACTATCGAATATGGACAGCTAATTACTGAAGCAAATACCGATGCCCCAGGTCCTATACTTGTTCAACTTGTCTCAGGACCACAATCAGGAGGCAGGGTGATAGGCTCATTTGAAATATCTCCGAATGAACAGTTTTTAATAATGAGTTTTAAGACATTTATTGATAAGTCTGGAGAGTCATATAAAATAAGAGCTGTAGGAATTGACCCTGATACAACGTTACCGGGTTTAGTAACAGAAATAGATAGGCGCTACCTTAGAAGAGTTCTATTACCCGCTGCAACTGCATTTGTTCAAGGATTTTCAGAAGCTGCGTCCCAAGCTGTAACAACAAGCATTCAAACAAATGCAACAACTGGCGATAGTACAGCAGTTGAGAATAATGACCTTGATTTGCGTGAAGAGCTCATGAGTGGTTTTGATGCTGCCTCAACTGTTGTTACAGATATATTGCAAGAACAAGCTGATAGAACAACAGCTATGATTAGAGTAGCAAGAGGAACTCCTATAGGTATATTCTTTACCAAAGAAGTTCTATCAAGTGATTAATTATATATAAAGGTTAAGTGAATAATGGATAAAAAAAATAAAAATTTAGATGATTTAGAAATGGAACTTGATGACTTTGATGATAATCATGACCTTGATGATTATCTCGAAGATGAATATGAAGATTTAAAATCCGATGATGATTGGGAAGATGAATTTGAACAAGAA
>JALTZE010000212.1 GCA_027051315.1 Micavibrio sp. | reverse complement strand
TTAAGGTCATCAATTGGTATATTTATTCGCGCACTGCTTTGCGTATCTATTTTAGGGGAGGAACGATTTACTGCCGAATTATTTACCGTTTCTTGAGCTTTTATATCAATATCAGCAGCAGATGAAGAAATTGGTCTTGCAATAGCTTTTGGCAGATTATCTCTTACTATTTGTTGTTGCTGAGAATCTTGCTTTGGCTGAGAACGATAAGGTATAATTTCAATTTCAACTCTTTGCCCTTCTCTTATATTTGAGCCTTTGGCAGCTTTGGCAGTTATATCACCATGTTTGGTTCTTACAATTAAAGTTCCATCAGCTTCTTTTCTAATAACATCGCCTTGAATACGTACTTTTTGCTTAATATTTTCAATTTTTTCTGGCAAATTAAGCAATCTTAATGTTTCTTCTCCTTGGTGACCCAAAGGGGAAGGTGAGGGTGAGCTCGCCGTTACAGAACCAATATTGCCAAATTTGCTTTCAGCCATAAAAAAAATCCTCTTTTCCACAGATTATACGGAAAAAATGCATTAGTCATTGCTAAAATTTTTATTCTTATGGGAATATAGTTTAATTAATTGTGAAATTATCTATAATCTCTACCCACTTGCAATCATTTGTGCGGCAACGGATAGTTCTTTTAAAACTCGTCTAGTTATTTTTTCCATATCTTCAGCAGCATCAGAATTAGGGTGTTTTGTTAAGATAGGAGATTGATGCCTGATACTGTCTTTTACCTTCTTGTCCTGACGTATCATACCACTTAAAGGTGGCTTAAGTCGTAGGAAATTTTCACAAGCTCTTAATAATGTTTTATAAGTTTTTTGCCCTTCATCAGTATTTGACACTTGATTAACAATAACGCTTATATTTTTTGACATACCAGCAGCATTACCAAGCTTTATAAAAGCATACGCATCTGTAAGAGATGTCGGTTCATCAGTAGTAATAAGCAATGTTTTCGTAGCAGAAGCAGATAACATACGAACAGTTCTATCAACGCCAGCTCCCAAATCGATAAGAACAACATCATAATCATCAGCAACTTCCAAAAGCTGGTCCCTCAAAAGAGATAATCTCTGACTTGGAAGAGCGGATAAAGAAGCCTGCCCAGACCTCCCCGCTATTATATCAAAACCACCATCTTCATAATGTTGAATTACTTTAGAAAGGCTAAGCCTTCCTCTAATAACATCATTAAGGTCACGTTTTGCCATTAATCCAAGCTGAACATCAACATTAGCAAGCCCTAAATCTCCGTCAAAAAGCAACACTTTCCGCCCCATTTTTGACATGCAATGGGCAAGTGTAACCGAAAACCAAGTTTTACCAACTCCACCTTTACCGCTGGCTATGGCAACAATATTCTTACCTCTACGAAAGCTTGGCATCGCAGGTTTATTTCTATTATTGCTTATAGTTGTTGTATTAGAATCTGTCATCGTTTTTTCATTTTGCATTATTTTTTACAGTTTGTCGAATATTAAGATTATCTTCTGGCATTAACATATGAGTTAAAGTCTTTGGATTAAGCTCCAATAACCCATCGGCAACTCTTTGTGTGTTGCTAGCATCACAAAATGCTAAATTACCATGTAAAGCCGCAGATAAAAGCCCACCAAGTCTTCTGGTGATATCAAGCTTTGTTACAAGCATTCTTTTGACCCCAACCGAAGAAAATATACGTGCTGTTTCTGCTGATTCATTTGCATCTATACCAGCCTGCATAACCAAAACAGGTTCTACATTTCCGGCTTCAATAAAAGATAAAAGATTTCTAAGATTTTTCTTATCAAATGGATTTGTACCTGCCGTATCAATAATAATTTGGTCAGAACCAGCACTATCCTTTATTGCTTTTTCAAACTCTTTTGGTGTTTTTGCTTTTTTCAAATCAATATTAAGAATTTTTGTAAATGCTTCAAGCTGTTCAATACCACCAGCCCTTACAGTATCAGTAGAGATTACTGATATATTTAAATCATTCATAACCCCTTTGGCGGCAATTTTTGCAACGGCAAGAGTTTTTCCTGAACCAGGTGAACCAATCATCATTATAGGTTTCTTTGTTTTTCCAGTTGGAAGAGGGGCATATCCAAACAAATGTTCAACTGCTCCCAACATAGCAATATGTGGTTGTTCCAGCCCCATAACCATAGCACATGATAATATCTGGTCATTTACATCTTCGGTGCATGAATGTTTAAGAAGAATTTCTGTTATTTTTTCATAAACTGCATTTTCTTCATCTTCATCATCATATTGCAGCCAGTCATTAGCATTAGCAGGTTCACCGCTACGCCCCAATTCAAATTCAGGATTAGAAGAAGATGTATCAACATGGTCAGAAAAACTATCACTTTCAATAGCAGCAGTTACAGAAACCCCCTTACCACGCCCTTCTTCTTGTGTGGCAACTATTATAGCTTCTTCTCCCATGTTCTCCCGAACAAGTTGCATAGCTTCTGTCATGGTTTTCGCATAAAACGACTTTAGTCGCATGATTTAAATAAGGTTA
>JALTZE010000211.1 GCA_027051315.1 Micavibrio sp. | reverse complement strand
TTACAAAAAATTAGAATTACGTATCCAAGAAGCTTCTAAGTTTTCTGGAACGGCTTGGGTGTTTAAGCTTTCTTAGAGCTTTTGCTTCAATTTGACGGATACGCTCTCTGGTTACGCTGAATTGTTGTCCTACCTCTTCTAGGGTATGGTCTGTATTCATTCCTATACCAAAGCGCATTCTAAGAACACGCTCTTCCCTCGGGGTAAGTGATGACAATACTCTTGTCGTTGTCTCACGTAAGTTAGAATGTATTGCTGATTCAACTGGTAAGAGAGCATTTTTATCTTCGATAAAATCTCCTAGACTTGAATCTTCCTCATCTCCTACTGGCGTTTCGAGTGATACAGGTTCTTTTGCTATTTTTAGAACTTTACGTACTTTATCAAGAGGCATATGAAGACGTTCTGCCAGCTCTTCTGGAGTTGGTTCTCTCCCTATTTCGTGCATCATCTGGCGTGAAGTACGGACAAGCTTATTAATGGTTTCTATCATATGTACGGGGATACGGATTGTTCTTGCCTGGTCTGCAATTGACCTTGTTATTGCCTGCCTTATCCACCATGTCGCATATGTAGAAAATTTATAACCACGGCGATATTCGAATTTATCAACCGCTTTCATAAGTCCTATATTACCTTCTTGGATTAAATCAAGGAACTGCAATCCCCTATTTGTATATTTTTTAGCAATAGAAATAACAAGGCGTAAATTAGCCTCCACCATCTCTTTTTTAGCACGACTGGCTTCTTTTTCACCCTTTTTTACTGTTTCCACGATACGGCGATATTCAAAGATAGGAAGTCCTGCCTCTTCTGATATAGAAGCTATCTGTTCACGTATTTTTGTTATTTTTTTGGCGTATTTACTAACAAATTTATCCCAACCTTTACCCTTTAGAGATGATATGGTTTCAAGCCAATTGGAATCCATTTCGGAACCATAATAATTTTTAAGGAAATCTTCCCTTTTTACACCTGAGTCAACAGCCATTCTTAACATTTGCCCCTCAAGGGATACAAGCTCTTTATTCATGCTATATAGACTGTCTGTTAGCTGTTCAATCCTTGCGTTATTCAGCTTAATTTCGTCCATCAAGCTTATCATCTCATTTTTAAGATTTTCGTATTTTTTATTTACTGCGGAACTTGGTTTTTCACCTTTAGAAAGACTTTCCATTCTTTCTATTTGAGCTTTTTGCATTTTTTTATATGTTTTTTGGATTTTAGAAAATGTTTCGAATACAGATTCTTTTATTTCTTCTTCCATAACAGCAAGGGAAACGCCGCCAAGGTCATCTTCATCAGATATAGTTTCTGAATCATCTTTATCTTCGTCCCCTTCTTCATCTACTACATTTTCATCAGCTTCTTCGACTACTGTATCGGTGATGGCCTCTGGGTCGCTTTCAGGGTCTGGGTCAACATTATACATTGCATCAATATCAACAACATCACGAAGAAGTATATCACCAGATTGAAGCGCATCATACCATGCTATTATGGATTCAATGGCAAGAGGAGATTCGCATATACCGCCTATCATAAGCTCTTTACCAGCTTCTATACGTTTTGCGATTGCTATCTCACCTTCACGAGAAAGCAGTTCAACCGTTCCCATTTCACGAAGATACATGCGAACAGGGTCATCTGTACGACCTGTATCATCTGCAGATATATTACCGCTTACAGACTCATCTTCTGTATCTTCGTTATCATTTGATGTTTTTTCCTCTTCTTCTGAAATATCGGAAACATCATCATCAATCACCTGTATCCCCATATCAGAAATAGCAGACATTGCATTTTCGATTTGTTCAGAAGAAAATTCTTCCTGTGGAAGAGCTTTATTCATCTCATCATAAGTTATGAAACCGCGCTTCTTACCATCGCTTAGCAGTTTCTTAATAACATCTTGTAATGAACCTGCTTTTACTGAATTTTCTTCTTCGTTATTTGTATTTTCTTCTTTGCTCACGGCCTGTACACTCATCTTTTCGATTTCCCGAATCACATATATATGAAGGCAAATTAAACCTTATTTTTTAACAGTTTAAAAGTAATTTTTATTCATTGGAATTTATATGAATTTTGCGAAGCTCCATAAAACGATTCTGATTTTCTTCATTTAAATCGCGTAAAGCCCTTGCTGCTTGCTTTAAATCGTTTATCACTTCACTATTTTCTATAAACTCCCACAATTCAAGCCAACCTTCAATTGCCTTTTCGGTTTCGCTATTTGGTCTGGCGAATGCGGCATGAGTATAAATACCGCTGTTATGTAATATTTCCAGCTCTTTATCAAAACCTTTCGCCTTTAAATGCATTTTTAATGCGTCAGAGTCAAGCATTGTTTCACTTGATAGGATAGAAATAGTATATTGACGCATATTATCAAGGGCTTCATCTTGTATTTTTATTAGCGAGATTTTATCTTCTATATGTTCAAAAATATCTGGATGATTTATTAAAGTGGCAAGAAGAATCATTTTTTGTTTTCTTGCTTGGCTGTTTGCTGGTTTAGTTATTTTGATTGCAGGAATTGTATTT
>JALTZE010000210.1:1322-2570 GCA_027051315.1 Micavibrio sp. | reverse complement strand
GATTAACGCATCAAGCACAATAATGTTTTTCTTATATATCTGCATCTTAATAGATTTTCTTGAATCAAAATCTAAGTCAGACATTACATCAAGAATTCCATATAAATGAGCATTTATCTTTTTTGATAGGCATAAATTTTCAGTTATTTCAGATAAATAAGATTTATTACAATCAGCAAAAATGAGAATTTTTAACCACGTACGACAATCATCCATGTTTTTTTGCACTTCAGACATCTTTTCAAGAGCCTCATATTGAGTCAATCTTTTAAATATATTTGGCAATATGTTGTTTTCTTTTATAATTTTCAATGTACCTACACATCGATTCAATGAAAGAATTTTTAGCAATTCATCGGTTATTCTTTCCTTTGAAAGAAGGGAAAGCCTATCAGAAAATTTAATGCACGCTTTTAAAGCTTCTTTATCCATAGCCCCTTTACCATAGGCAGCGTGAAAGCGAAAATATCTTAATATTCTTAAATAATCTTCTTGAATTCTTGTTTCTGGATTCCCCACAAATATAACTTTTCCAGATTGTAAATCAACAAGCCCCTTGCCTGTGGGGTCATATATATTTCCACCCATATCCATTAAAAGAGTATTTATGGTAAAATCCCTACGTAGAGCATCTTCACTCCAATTTGTTGTAAATGATACGATTGCGTGCCGTCCATTTGTATCAATATCTTTTCTTAAGGTGGTTATCTCATATTTTATATCATTTATAATAGCGGTTATCGTTCCATGCTCTATCCCTGTTGGAATTGCTTTTATATTCGCCTTTTTTAGCAATTGAAGGATATTATCTGGGGTATAAATTGTTGCTATATCAATATCTTTCACTTCTTTTTTAATAAGAAGGTTACGAACACACCCACCGACAAATCTTGATTTATTAACATCAATAATATTCATAAGATTTTTTACATCTTTTTGCTTTGCCCATTCAGGAAGATTTATTTTTTTTACAGGTTGCAACATGATTTTTCCTTTGGATATATATTTTTTACCCGTGCAAAACTAAATATTTCAAGATAGATTGTATCTATAACTTAATTACGACACTAAGGGAATAGTTGATGGTTGATAAAGAAAATATGGATAAGCTTGTTAGAAAATTGAATGATGCACAAGAAGAAATCAAAAAAGTTATTTTCGGGCAAGATAATGTTGTAGAACTTACACTTACGACTATAATTTCTGGTGGTCATGTTTTGCTTATGGGGGTTCCTGGTCTTGCTAAAA
>JALTZE010000210.1:0-1312 GCA_027051315.1 Micavibrio sp. | reverse complement strand
CTATAGGGGAGGTTTTAGGGCTATCTAGCAACCGTATTCAATGCACTCCTGATTTAATGCCCTCTGATATAACAGGGGCGGAAGTTTTAGAAGAAGATGCAAAAGGAAAAAGAAGTTTTCGTTTTATTAAAGGACCGATTTTTACCGAACTTTTAATGGCTGATGAAATAAATAGGGCAAGCCCAAGAACACAATCCGCATTATTGCAAGCTATGCAAGAAAAACATGTTACAGTAACAGGGAATAGATATGATTTACCTAATCCGTTTCATGTTCTTGCAACGCAAAATCCGTTGGAACAAGAAGGAACTTATCCCTTACCAGAAGCACAGCTTGATAGATTTTTGATGCAGATAAATCTTGGTTATCCTGATGAGGAATCAGAAAAGAAAGTTGTAATATCAACAACGGGTAATGATATTTATGCTCCCAAAACCATAATTACAAAAGAAGAACTTCTTGAGATACAAAAAATTGTTAGGGATATGCCTATCGGTGATGATGTGCTTAATGCTGCAATTAAGCTTGTTAGAAGTGCAAGACCCGATATAGGTGCTGCTTCCGAAGTTAATAAATATGTTGTTTGGGCACCTGGTCCAAGAGCTTCTCAGGCTTTGGTTCTTGCTGCTCGGGCGAAAGCTTTGCTTGATGGGCGGAGCGCTCCTTCATCTGATGATGTGATTGAGCTTGCCTTACCTATATTAAGACATAGAATGGCACTAAATTATAAAGCCAGTGCCGATGGTGTTGCTCTTGATGATATTGTGAATATAATTTCCAAAGATATATAATTATGGAAGTTAAGAAAAATAAGAAACTTACAGATATTTTTCCGCCTTTTTTTAAAAAGATAGCGGATATGCTGTATTTGGGTGAAAAATCTATAGAGGGCATATATGATTTGATTGCTAAATCACAAGAAACTGCAAATAGCGTTATATCTGGGCTACATAAAAGGAAAAAAGCAGGAATAGGTGAAAATTTTTGGCAATATAGAGAATATAATATTCATGATAGACCTCAGGATATTGATTGGAGATATTCCGCCAGAAGTGACAATATATATATTAAACAAAAGGAATTGCAAAGCGCACAAAATATATATTTTTGGTGCGATATGTCGCCTAGTATGAAATTTTCATCAAAAAATGATATGAGAAAAGATGAAAAAGCTGCTATTTTTGCTCTTTCCCTTTCTTTGCTTTTGACTGATTCTGGTGAAATGGTTGGATTGTTAGGTGAGAATATAAAAGCAGGAAGGACAAAAGAAACGATAGATAAAATGGCTCAGATTTTATATACTAAAATAAAG
>JALTZE010000209.1 GCA_027051315.1 Micavibrio sp. | reverse complement strand
TGCGTGGACTGATAGAGATGGAGCTAGGGGGCAAGAAACAACTATTATTGCCTATCCTGGATATGCTTCATTTGGGGTTTATGCGGATAATGTAGAGATAAACGGCTTTGAGCTTACTGGTGGACAAACGGGTATTTCTGTACTTAATGGTGCTGATAATACGGTAATAAAATATAATAATATACATGGTCAGTATGTTCCAAGTGGAGGAAATGGTTCTACATTTGCTATATTATCTGGCGCTAATAATGTTCTTGTTCAGGGAAATTGGCTATATGACACAGATTATGGGTTGCACAACTATGGTATAAATGGAGTTAACGTAAAAGATAATAAAATCGAGAATGTAATTTATGATGCTATTAATATAGCAAATACAGATAATGCTATTATTAAGAATAATATCGTAAATAACGCAGGCAGATATGGTGTAGTAAGGCATACTGCTGGTGATAATGCTCAGATTAGAGGTAATAGCATAAATGGTGTAGGATTATATGGTATATATAATCAATTTGGCAGTAATGCTACTATACGTAATAATGTAATAGATGATAGTGCTATCGGTATATATCTTTATAAGAACGTGAATTCTTATACTGCAGATAATGTAGTTTCTAATATTTCTAGCAGCGGTATTTATTCCAGAGAATCAGATGGTTTGGTATTTAAAAATAATGAAGTATATAATGCAGGAATTTATGGCATTACGGGGCAAAAAAATACAAATTCTGTATATAAGTATAATATAGTCGATGATACTGTATGGAGTTCATATTTCTTTGGTGATGAAGTTAACTCTATAATCAAATATAATGTATCTTCAAACCCTAATAATACTGGATTTAGCTTCCTAGAAGGTAGTAATCTTACTGTATCAAATAATGATATAAGTAATTTTAGAACAGATTCACTATTTAGTGGTATAAATGCTTATTTAGTTGATAATATCTCTATTAAATACAACAATATTACTGGGTCTGGTAATACAGGAATATATTTAAATAGAGTTACTGGTGATGCATATGTGGAACGCAATAACATAAATAAATATGAAACTGATGCTACGAATGCGCTTACTGGTGATGGTATTTTTGTTAATGATAGCGATAATACAAGAATTAGATATAATGATATATCATATGTTAATGGTAATGGTATTAGAACAGCAAATTCATCTGGTATTAAGATAGATGGGAATATTATATCAAATACAGTTAGTAATGGTATTTATACAGGTGCTTTAACAGCATCATATATACGTAATAATGTAATAGATAATGTTACAGGATACGGCATTGATTATAATTTATCTGGTGCAAGCTTAAGTGGTAATGTTTTTAGCAACACTGGATTAGGCGATATTAATACTCATTAATAACTATATTTATCAAACAGGGCCCAGCTAAATAAAGCTGGGCTTTTTTATTGATATTTTTTTCTTAAAAGTGCAATCTATGTGCAATGAATCCCAATTGGCATTCATTCATGAATTACAATTGGAAGCTTGCGACCGCAAGTCGTTGCCAATGCAACGAAAGCAACGGGGCGTTTGAACGTAAATAGCCTATTGAAGGCTATTTAGTATAATAAAGGTGCATGAATGAGTGAAAGAATTTTAGTAACAGGGGCAGCTGGTTTTATAGGTTTTCATACGATAAAAGGGCTATTAAATAATGGTTATGATGTTATCGGTATTGATAATATTAATGATTATTATGATATATCCCTTAAAAGAGCTCGTCTGGAGCAACTTAAGAAATATGATAATTGTTTTTCTTTTTATAAAATCTCTATTGAAGATAAAGGGGCAATGGAAGATTTATGGGGTAGATATGGAGGCTTCAAAAAAGTTATTCATCTAGCCGCGCAAGCAGGGGTAAGATATTCTCTTGAGAACCCGTATGCATATGTGATGAGTAATTGTTTGGGACATTTAACAATTCTTGAGATGTGCAGACATACAAATGATTTTGAACATCTTGTTTATGCTAGTTCTTCTTCTGTATATGGAGGTAATGATAAAATACCTTTTTCTGTAAAAGATAGAGTTGATAATCCAGTATCATTATATGCGGCGACAAAGAAATCTGATGAGCTGATGAGCAGTTCATATGCTCATCTATATAAATTACCGCAAACAGGATTAAGATTCTTTACGGTTTATGGTGAGTGGGGAAGACCTGATATGGCCTATTACATATTTACCAAAGCAATTATCGAGGGTAAGGAGCTGCCTGTATTTAATCACGGAAAGATGGCGAGGGATTTTACCTATATTAATGATATTGTTGATGGGATTTTATCTGCGCTGGAAAAAAGACCTGAAAATAACGACATGCCTCATAGAATATTTAATTTAGGCAATAATAAAAGCGAAAAATTAATGGATTTTATAAATGTTATAGAAGATGCCGTAGGTAAAAAAGCCAATCTAAAAATGATGGATATGCAAAAAGGTGATGTAAAAAGAACATATGCCGATATAGATGATAGTGTAAAAATCTTAGGATATAATCCCAAGACAACTATTAATGAAGGAATACCAAAATTTGTTAAATGGTATAAATCATATGG
>JALTZE010000208.1 GCA_027051315.1 Micavibrio sp. | reverse complement strand
AAAACAGGATAAAAACCAACTATATAATTTAGTTAAGATTCTTATGAAAGGCTCAGCAACAGACAAAAAAAGAGCAACTAATCTCCAAAAATGGTTGGAATCTAATAAAAATGAACGCATAAAAAACTTTAATTCTTACAAGGAAATATACTTCACCAAAGCATCAGATATACGTAAAATAAGCAAAGGCGCATTATCTGAAAATCCAGAATGTGAAAAAATAATTGAAAAAGAAGCAGAAAGAATAAATAAAACAATAGATTTAATATCGTCTTTTAAAATAGCACAACACAGCTCTTCCCTTTTAACCATAGGAAAAGCAATCTTAGAAGAATATGAGTTAATGAAACGTACAGAATCATTGCTCGATTTTGACGATATGATTCATATTACACTTGATTTGCTAAGCGGAGAAATAGGAAATAGACCAAATAATTCTGCGTGGATTATGTTTAAACTCGATGGTGGCATTAGCCATATATTAGTAGATGAAGCACAAGACACAAATCCAGAACAATGGGAAATAATAAGGCTTATCTCAAATGAATTTTTTGAAAATACCAAAGAAAGCGAAGATGAAGAACGCACATTATTCATAGTAGGAGATGAAAAACAATCCATATACTCATTTCAAGGAGCAGACCCAAATATATTTTTTAATATGAAAGAATATTTTTGCAAAAAAGTAAAAGAATCTGGACGAAAATGGAAAGATATATCAATGAACACTTCATTTCGTTCAACAAAACCTGTTCTGGAACTAGTAGATAACAGCTTTAACAAAAACAATCTTAACAATCATCTAGGAATAACCGCCCCTTCTGGAAAAATTAAACATAACAGCTTCTACGGATTCAGAGCAGGACAAGTTGAAATATGGCCAATTATAGAGCCTCAAAAAGAAGATAAAAAACAAAAATGGCAACTTCCTTTAGAGATAATAGAAGAATCATCAACATCATCAATATTGGCAAAAAATATAGCCTCAACGATAAAATTATGGCTGGATAATAAAGAAATACTAGAATCAAAAAACCGTCCAATAAAACCAGAAGATATTATGATTCTAGTAAAATCAAGAAATTCTTTGGTCAATAATATAATGCGCGAACTAAAGAACAATAATATTCCCGTAAGTGGGGCAGACCGCATGATAATCTCAGAAGAAATTTCTATACAAGATTTAATATCTGCTGCTTCATTTTCCTTACTTCCCGAAGACGATTTAAATCTTGCTTGCTTACTTAAATCTCCCCTTATTGGTTGGAACGATAATCAGCTTATGAATATAGCAATGGATAGAGGCACAAAATCCCTATGGCAATCATTAAAAGAAACAAATGAACAAGATATTATAGACTATCTTTCCTCCCTTATATCAGAAGCCTCATCACAACATCCTTTTGAATTTTTTAATCATATATTATCAAGCCCATGTCCAGCTAACAAACAAGGTAGCGGACTACAAGCAATACAAAATAGACTAGGCAACGATGTGATTGACCCTATAAATGAATTTCTGAATATTACCATAGACTTTGAACAAGAAAATATCCCTACTCTCCAATCATTTATTATATGGAACCAAAAAAGTAAGCATGAAATCAAACGTCAAATGGATGAAGGAGAAAATCATATAAGAATAATGACCGTACATGGAGCAAAAGGACTACAATCCCCCATAGTTTTTATGCCTGATACAATACCATCATCAAATAAAAAAACTGATAAATTTATCTGGCCAAATAAATCAGAAGCAAAAATTCCTTTATGGTCACCCCTTACAAGAATGGATAACCTTTTATATAAAGAAATCAAAAATAGAATAGAATCTGATAGTTACAGTGAATATGTACGTCTTATGTACGTTGCAATGACTCGTGCCGAAGATAGATTATATATTTGTGGTTATAAGAGAAAGAGAAATAATAAATATGATGGAAGCTGGTACCAGCTTATTAAAAACTCTTTCCTAAACACAAATTGCGAAGAAATAGCGCCTTATTGGGATAAAGAATCACCAGAAAAAATATTACGCTTTTCATGCAAACAAACAAAAACAGACAAAAATGAAAATTCAGATAAAGAATCTAATCAAGAAGAATTTAACATACCGGCATGGCTAAATAACCCCGCCCCAGATGAACCAGAACCACCAAGAACGCTTACTCCCTCAAAACCTGACCAAGAAGAACCTCCTGCAATTTCGCCAATATTAAACAACCAATCTGAAAAACGCTTCCTCAGGGGAAATATAATCCATAAACTTCTTGAAATATTACCAGATGTAAATAAAGACAATCAGGAAATATTGGCACAATATTATGTTAGCAAACCTGCCTTTGGGTTAAGTAAGAAAGTGCAAAATGAAATCATATCAGAAACTCTGAAAATAATAAATCACAGTGATTTTTCTATGGTCTTTGGCTCAAATTCTAGAGCCGAAGTACCAATAACATCAAAAATTGGTAAGGATATAATAAGCGGTCAAATAGATAGGCTTGTAATAACTGATAAAGAAATTCTTATAATAGATTATAAAACAAATCGCCCCTCACCAGAAAAAGAAAAAGATATACCAACAC
>JALTZE010000207.1 GCA_027051315.1 Micavibrio sp. | reverse complement strand
TAGTAATAAAGAATAAATTAATTTTAGTTCGTACTTGCCACATAGATAAAGTGATATTAATCTCTCTTTTCGTAAATAAATAATATAGGAGAGATTAATGTCTGTGGTTGCTAATCGATTAGGGCGTATTAAACCTTCACCTACTTTGGCTGTGGGGGCAAAGGTTGCGGAACTAAAAGCTGAGGGGCGTGATATTATAGGTCTAGGGGCAGGAGAGCCTGATTTTGATACTCCTGATTTTATTAAAGATGCAGCAAAAGCAGCTTTAGATGCGGGTAAAACAAAATATACTGTTGTTGATGGTACTGCGGAATTAAAGCAGGCTATTATTGATAAATTTAAGCGTGATAATAATCTTGAATATACAAAAGACCAGATTTCTGTTGGTAGTGGAGGAAAACAGGTTTTGTATAATGCCTTAATGGCAACAGTAAATGAAGGTGATGAGGTTATTATTCCTGCTCCTTATTGGGTTTCTTATCCTGATATGGTTTTACTGGCGGAAGGAAATCCAGTAATAGTTGAGTGTAGTAAGGAAAATGATTTTAAGTTACAGCCAGAAGATTTAGAAAAAGCAATTACTGAAAAGACAAAATGGATAATTTTAAATTCTCCATCAAATCCTACGGGGGCTGCATATAGCTATGATGAGATGAAGAAAATAACTGATATTTTGCTTAAATATCCGCATGTTTATGTGATGGTTGATGATATGTATGAACATTTGGTTTATGATGGGTTTGAATTTGTAACTCCTGCACAGGTAGAACCTGCAATATTTGACCGTACGCTTACTATAAATGGAGTATCAAAAGCATATGCAATGACAGGGTGGCGTATTGGTTATGCGGGAGGTCCAAAAGAAATTATTAAGGCTATGGCCAAGATACAATCGCAATCAACATCTAATCCTTGTTCTATTTCTCAAGAGGCTGCAACGGCTGCTCTTAATGGTAATCAGTCATTCTTGGCAGAGCGTAATGAAGTTTTTAAACGCAGGCGTGATATGGTTGTTTCCATGCTTAATGAGTGTGAAGGAATTAGTTGCTCCACCCCAGAAGGTGCTTTTTATGTTTATCCTTCTTGTGCGGGTTGTATAGGCAAGAAGACTCCTGAAGGTAAAATTATAGAAACAGATGAAGATTTTGTTACTTATATTCTTGAAAGTGAGGGGGTTGCTTGTGTGCATGGTGAAGCTTTTGGGCTTTCTCCATTTTTTAGGATTTCATATGCAACAAGTGATGAAAATCTGAAAAGCGCATGTGAAAGAATCAAAAAGGCCTGCGCTGCTTTGCAAGGTTAGGTGTTTTTTATAGTTATAAATTATAAAGAAGCTTGAGGGTTGGAATTTATAAATGGCTGTTTTACGTTATTTTGTTTAGAATCTTCATTAACTCTGGCTAGGCAATATCTGGCAAATGGGTTTGCTTGTGTTCTTCTGTTATGTGCTTCTACTGCTATGTCAATAAAACGCATATATTGTTCTTTTTGTAGTTCAATAGTTTCTCTTGCGAATGCGATGCATTTTTCTATTTGTTCTTTTGTTGAGTCTAGTTCATCCATTTTAGGGAAGCGTTGTTTTTCTTCTTCGTTTGATGGTATTGCACTTCTTTCGAATAAAAATATACGGTCTTTACCTTTTAATGTTCTTCTTAATGAATTGTCCATATGGGTTTTTGAACTGAGTGAAGGGAAGTCATGAAGAAATTTTGAGGTAAACATTTTTCCAATGCCCATTTGATTATATTCATCAGGGGGAATAGGTCTATTTGTTGTTATGTTGCCGATTCTTGCATATACTATTTCAGAATTGGAAAGATTATCTTGGAGCATATTCACGGTATCAGAATGGTCGATTAAGTGACCATTATCAATGTGATATGTGTCTGTATATGGTAATTTTTTTGCCTTAAATATAGATGGGAATGACATTCCTGCTATGGCTGCTTCATATGCTGGTAGTTCTTCTGGGGATGCGTGAATAAGTGTTGAGCTATCGGATTCGATTATGTCTTTATCCATATTTGTTATAATATAAGGTTCTTGGATATCTGGGCTTATTTTGTAAGTTGAAAAAAATACGGTTGCTTTAAGGTCATACATTGTTGCGTGCCCAAAAAGTCTTCGTAAGGTTTCTTCCATAGGGCTAATATCATAGTGTAAGTCTTTATTCTTGCTTCCTAAACCTATGGATGAAGATATATCTAGTGTAATTTGTCGTTTATGGTGATGTGGAGTATGAGGAAAAATTTTGCCACTTAAATTCATAAATAATTTTTTTAGCTGATGTATATTTAGGGCTGGTTTATTGTTATCATTTCTATGTGGTGCGCAGGTGGCAAGCACGGGAAGAGCTCCAACAGAATTTGTAATGAAATATTTAGATAAATTATGGAATGGTAGCCCTGATTCTTCTACCATGTAACAGCATTGTTCTATTTCTATTGTTCCTAAAATAGCTCCACCAGCGGTATGTATTACGGGCTCTTTCGGTTTTTCTTTTACAGAAATTATCATTTTATTTTTATTTGTCCCTGTATTATCAATGTTTATTTGATATTTTTATAATTTTTTGCAACTATATGACAAATAGTGGTGTGTG
>JALTZE010000206.1 GCA_027051315.1 Micavibrio sp. | reverse complement strand
AAATAATAGTATTTTTTGTAAAAGGGAAAAGAAGATATTAAAGATTGTCTTTAGAAACAACGATAATCAGCCATCTTTATTTATCTTTTCGATAATTTCATTCAATACTTCTTCGGCTTTCATATTATCTATTTGGCATGTGCCTGCTGCGTCATGACCGCCACCACCATATTTTAGGGCAAGATTACCCACATTTGTTTTGCTAGTACGATTTAGAATAGATTTTCCAATTGCAAAAACAGTATTTTGTTTATTTCTTCCCCAAATAACATGGCATGAAATATTACAATGAGGAAAAAGAGCATAAACCATAAATCTATTTCCTGCCCATATCGTACCTTCTTTCCTAAGGTCAAGTACAACTAGATTTTTGTAGATTTGAGAGCATCTCTCGACCTGTTCACGGAATTTTACCTGATGCTCAAAATATAGATTAACACGTTCTTTTACATCGGGTAATTCAAGAATTTCATCTATACTAGTATGGTCACGACAAGCATCAATCAACATCATCATAAGCTGATAATTTGATATTCCAAAATCTCTAAAACGTCCAAGACCAGTTCTTGAATCCATTATAAAACTCAAAAGTTCCCAACCTTGAGGACTTAATATATCTTCACGTGTGAATTTAGCTGCATCGGCTTTATCAACAGCTTCCATTAATCCTTCTGCAAGATTAGGAAAACGTTCTTCGCCTCCGAAATAATCATAAACAACCCTTGCCGCAGAGGGAGCTTTCTCATCAATAATATGATTTTCTGCTTTTCCACCTGTACGTTCTATCTCGCTAGCATGGTGGTCAAATGCCATATAAACACCTTCAACATATGGCAAATTTGTTGTTATATCACGATTTGATACCTCTATAATACCATCTTGCATATCTTTGGGGTGGGCAAAAGTTATATCATCTATTATCCCAAGCTCTTTTAGCAATACGCCACATACCAGCCCATCCATATCACTACGTGTTATCAATCTGTATTTTACATCTTTCTCAGGAATGATTTTTTGTGCCTGTACCATGAAAACGCCTTTCACCAATCTTGAATTTTTTATAATTAATTTAAATGTAAATTATGATAAAAAAACAATAATAGAAAGTTAATAAAAAAAATATATAATTTCTATGCTACTTCTTCTTTATTCTTCTTATCATTATTATCATCTTTTTTTGCTTTAGATTTTGCCTTTTTTATTACTTTTGGATTTGCATGATTATCAACAACATCTTCGTTAATTACAATCTTTTCTGCCCCCATTTCTGGTAAATCAAACATTGTATCAAGTAACATATTTTCAAGTATAGACCTAAGCCCTCTAGCACCTGTCTTACGCTCAACTGCTTTTTTCGCAATAGCTTTAAGTGCTTCATCTGTAAATTCAAGCTCTGTATCTTCTAAATCAAATAAAGTCTTATATTGCTTAACCAAAGCATTTTTAGGCTCAGTAAGAATTTGTATCAAAGCATCTTCATCTAAATCTTCAAGAGTAGCAATAACAGGAAGACGACCGATAAATTCAGGTATTAAACCAAATTTCATCAAATCTTCAGCTTCCAAAATAGAAAGAAGTTCACCAACTTTTCTATCATCAGGTCCTTGTACATCTGCGCCAAATCCGATTGTAGTATCTCTTCCTCTCTCAGAAATTATTTTCTCCACACCTGCGAATGCACCACCACAGATAAATAAAATATCTTTCGTATCAACTTGTAAAAATTCTTGCTGCGGGTGCTTTCTTCCTCCTTGCGGTGGAACAGAAGCAACAGTACCTTCCATAAGCTTTAACAACGCTTGTTGAACACCTTCACCCGATACATCACGCGTGATAGAAGGATTATCAGATTTACGACTGATTTTATCTATTTCATCAATATAAACGATACCTCTTTGCGCCTTTTCTACATTATAATCAGAAGCCTGAAGAAGTTTAAGAACAATATTTTCAACATCTTCACCAACATAACCAGCTTCAGTTAAAGTGGTAGCATCAGCCATAGTAAAAGGAACATCGATAATTCTAGCTAATGTTTGCGCAAGCAAAGTCTTACCACAGCCAGTAGGTCCAACCAAAAGTATGTTTGATTTTGATAGCTCTACATCTGAATTTGAAGATGTACCATGTTCAAGTCTTTTATAGTGGTTATGGACGGCAACTGATAAAACTCTTTTTGCTCTTTTTTGACCAATAACATAATCATCAAGTATTTTATTTATTTCTTTAGGGGAGGGAACACCTGTTTCACCAGAAGATTGAACAAGCTGGGTTTTATCTTCCTCTTTTATAATATCCATACATAATTCAACACACTCATTACAAATAAACACGCTAGGCCCAGCAATCAGCTTCCTTACTTCGTGTTGGCTTTTACCACAAAAAGAACAATATAGCGTGTTTTTTGAATCGCCTGAATCTGATGATTTTGTCATTAAATTATAATCCTGTTTAGTTACTCCGCATTTTAAAACGGAAATATTTTACGAATCTATTTATATCTAATTTGCCAATCTAAAGACAAGGGCGCAAGTCTAAAACATCAAAATTATACGAAATATTTTATATTTTATATTTTATGTAATAAAAAAGCCCCATATAAGGG
>JALTZE010000205.1 GCA_027051315.1 Micavibrio sp. | reverse complement strand
TATATATAGTTTTAGTGTATCTTTTAATAATACTATAAGTTTATTGGTTGAATCATCTTTCCCATACATAAGAGATATATAAGATAACTTGTCTATCAAATCTTCTCTGAAAGATATGTCGTTACTTATTATTTTGGTTTTTATATCTTCTATGTCTATGTCGTAATTGTTTTTTAGTTTTTCTTTTACATAGTGTATGTTTTTTTCTAAGATTTCTAGATCTTTTTTATTGTCGGAAAATACATTCTTTAGATCTTCTTTTATTTTATCGCTATTCTCCTCAGCAAGATATTTATATATTCCTAAAGTTTTATGTATGTGATCGAGCAACCCTATAGAATCTATCACTAGACCTTTTCTTTTATCTTTTTCTTCATATGGTCTATTTACTCTTGATATTGCTTGTAATAACTTATGATAAAACATGGGCTTATCAAGATACATGACTTTTAGTATGGGAGCATCAAATCCTGTTAATAACATATCTGTAACTATCAATACTTTAGGGTTATCTTTTTTAATGAAATTCTCAACGATCTTCCTATTTGTCTCTTCCCATGTGAGAGCATCCCATTTTTTAAGTAGGTTCGTTTTAAAAGAGTGTATTTTATCATTTTCTTCATTATGTTTGTAGGACATAACTACTTCACTAAACTCAGGATAGAATATTTCATCCATTTTTTCTTTGTATATAATACATGCTTCCCTATTTGCAGCTACAATCATTGCTTTGAATGTAAAGTTTTCGGTGTCTTCTTTTATATTGTCTTTTATATAATTTACTATTTTCTCTATTCTTTTTTCGTTTGTTAAAAATATTTTTAGTTTATTTATTCTTTTTCTCATTTGAGATTTTATTTTTTTGGCAAGTTCTCCTTCTATTATTTTTTCTGCAATTTCTCCCTCTTCATCAAAACTTTTTATTATCTCTTTTATTTCTTCTTCATTAAGAAGTATCTTTATATCTTTTTCTTCTATTATTCTGTAGGTTATTGGAAGAGTAAATCCATCTTTTTGTGACTGGCTTATAAAGTATACATCTAAATAGAGTTCTTCAGGAGGATAAGAGAAATATTTGAATGTGTTTCTTTCTTTTTTGAAGATAGGAGTTCCTGAAAATCCGATAAATATGCCTTTATAGAATATGTTTCTCATAGTAGCAGCTAGATCTCCATATTGTGTTCTGTGTGCTTCATCAATTAAAAATACGATTTCTTTTTTATCTATTTTTTTGTTTAAATCTAGTTGTGATGGTTGGAATTTTTGTATTGTTATAATTTTGAAGCCCCATTCTTTAGAGGCATTATTTATTATTTCTTCTAATTCTTTTATCGTTGTTATTTCCTTCACTTCTCCTAGTCTTTTGTGTTCTATTGATTTTATTACATCATTGAGCTGTTTCTGAAGTTCTAATCTATCTATAACAAAAAATAGCAAAGGATTTTTATGTTGGTAAAGGTGGAGAAATTTATTTGCTATGAAAAACATAGTATATGTTTTTCCTGATCCTTGCCAATGCCATACTAATCCTTTGTTTTTATTTTCCTTGTTTTCTAAGTATTCTGAAATTCTTTTTATGGCTTTTTGGGTTGCAAAATATTGCATGTATCTTGCCATTATCTTTGTTCTCTCTCCTTTCTTATCTTTTGTAAAAAATATGAAATAGTGTATGATTTCTAGTAATGTTGAAGGTTCTAATATATAGGTTATGTTTTCTTTTCCATTAACTTTCCAGAACATATAGTTAGAGGGTTGTTTTATTTCTTTTAAAGGCAGAGTAGGCATATAAGGGGTTTCCTCTCCTAATCCTATGCCGAATTGCACATATTTAAATAGAAGGGGAATTTCTTTTTGGTATCTAATGATTTGATTTAATGCTTCTATGTATTGTAGTTCTATTGTTGGTTTTAGAGGGTCTTTACCTTCAATGATCACTATGGGAATTCCATTAATGAATAAAGTTATGTCTGGATTTCTTGTTGTGGTGATATATGAAAACGTTTGGTTTTTTATATAGTTGAATTGGTTTTTTTGAAGTGCATTATAATCAATAAGTTTTATTGTTATAGGTATAGAAGAATTCCATTTTTTAACAACGATGGTGGCACCATACCTTAGCATATCTAAGATTTTCGCTTCATCAGAAGTTTGAAGCAAGGATAAAAGTTGAGAAAATATCTTCTCTTCGTCATATTGTTTAAATACTTCTGAATTAAGCTCTTTTACTTTGTTTTTAAAGACATCCATTAGCAAGTAATTTTCTACTTTTGTTGGTTTTAGTTCTTGCCATCCTATTTCTTCTAACTTCTTGCAAAATTCCTTAACATACGGATTTTCAAGGGACATTATGGAGCACCTTTGTTTGTTTTAATAGTAATGATATATTCTTCTAAAGCATCTACGCTTTCTTTTGTTTTCTTGTATATTTCTTCAAAACAATCGACAATTCCCATTCCTTTTTTATAATCAGAAGGTTTTATATCTCCATCTGGATATCTTGTTGAAAAGTTATGAGGGAATGTTATATTTGCTAAAATAAATAATGTACTTATAATAATAGTATAAGATATTAATCTTTCTATTTTTGTTATTTCTTTATCCTCTAC
>JALTZE010000204.1 GCA_027051315.1 Micavibrio sp. | reverse complement strand
GATTTGAAAATGTTATTGAGGATATTTTTAAATATAATAAAAATATTACAAGGACAGTTGGAGGGTGCTTGCTAAAAAAGCATATAAAAAGAAATGAATTTTTAATATTGAAAGAAAATAAGTCATAAAGATATTTTTAATGTAAATATTGATAGTTTATCTGGACAATTTTTGCATTTACGATACATATATAGTTTCTGATGAAAATATAGAAAGGTGTTATTTGTGAACGGTTTTGGACGTAATATTGTTTTTTGGTTAGCGGTGATTCTTACTTTGGCATTTCTGTTTAATATATTTCAGGGTGCTAAAATGAAAGATAGTGGAACAACTGAAATTATTGCATATAGTGATTTTATGAATAATGCTAAGGCTGGTAAAATTACTGATATCTTAATTCAAGGTAGAGATGTTAAAGGACATTTTACAAGTGGAGAGAAATTTAAGACTCTTATTCCTGAGGGAGAAAATGTAGTAGAAAGGCTTGATGGCACAGGAGTGCGTATTCAGGCGGAACATGTAGCACCAGAACAAATTGATGCTTTTAGTGTTTTACTTTCATGGTTTCCTATGTTGCTTCTTATCGGTGTGTGGATTTTCTTTATGCGTCAAATGCATGGTAAAGGTGGGGGCGGAGCAATGGGATTTGGACGTTCCAAAGCTAAGATGCTTACTGAAAAACAAGGGAAGGTTACTTTTGATGATGTTGCTGGTGTTGATGAAGCTAAAGCAGAATTGGAAGAAGTTGTTGAATTTCTAAAAGACCCACAAAAATTCCAAAGATTGGGTGGTAAAATTCCTAAAGGTGCTTTATTGGTAGGCCCTCCTGGTACTGGTAAGACATTGGTTGCTCGTGCGGTTGCTGGTGAAGCTAATGTTCCGTTTTTTACTATTTCCGGTTCTGATTTTGTTGAAATGTTTGTTGGGGTTGGTGCTTCACGTGTGCGTGATATGTTTGAACAGGGAAAGAAAAATGCTCCTTGTATCATATTTATTGATGAAATTGATGCTGTTGGTCGTCATCGTGGCGCGGGGCTTGGGGGCGGTAATGATGAGCGTGAGCAGACGTTGAATCAGTTGCTTGTAGAAATGGATGGATTTGAGGCAAATGAAGGTGTCATTATACTTGCGGCAACAAACCGTCCTGATGTTTTAGACCCTGCCCTCCTTCGTCCTGGTCGTTTCGATCGTCAAGTTGTTATTCCTAATCCTGATGTTAAGGGGCGTGAAAAAATACTTAAAGTACATATGAAGAAAGTTCCTCTTTCAAATAATGTTGATGCGTCAGTTATTGCGCGTGGAACTCCTGGTTTTTCTGGTGCTGACCTTGCCAATTTGGTAAATGAAGCTGCGTTGATGGCTGCTAGACGTGGTAAGCGTGTTGTAACTATGGAAGAATTTGAAGATGCTAAAGATAAAGTAATGATGGGGGCAGAACGTAAATCAATGGCAATGACGGAGGAAGAGAAAAAACTCACTGCTTATCATGAGGCAGGGCATGCTATTGTTGCTCTTAATGAACCTGAATCTGACCCTATACATAAGGCAACAATTGTTCCACGTGGGCGTGCACTTGGTATGGTTATGAGATTGCCTGAAGGTGATAGAATCTCTATGTCAAAGGCTAAAATAGAGGCTGACCTTGCCGTAGCAATGGGAGGAAGAATTGCCGAAGAAATGATATTTGGAGCGGAACAAGTAACAACAGGTGCTTCCTCAGATATTCAAATGGCAACAGATATGGCGAAAAAAATGGTTACAGAATGGGGTATGAGTGAAAAGCTTGGCCCGCTTCGTTATGCCTCTAATCAAGAAGAAGTATTTCTTGGTCATTCGGTATCGCAAACGCAAAATATGTCTGATAATACGGCTGATTTGGTTGATAGCGAAGTAAGACGTATTGTTGAGGAAGCTTATGCAAGAGCAAAAAAAATATTAGAAGAAAAAAGAGATGACCTTGAAACTTTGGCTAAGGCTCTTTTGGATTATGAGCTTCTTTCAGGTGATGAGATTAAGGCTGTGCTTCGTGGTGAAACGATAATTCGTGAAGAAGAAGAAATAGATGATAGTCCAAAATCGTCAGTACCAAAAGCTGGCGGAGTTTGACATATAATTGTTTACAATTATAGGTGCACACTTTATGTATGTTTCTTAAGTTTTTATAGTCCTAAGACGTCATTTTTGGTTGAGGCAACTATTGATATTACTTCATCAATTAAGTTTTGTGGGACATTTAACTCTTTTAATGTTGCTACAAGATTTTCTGCAACGGCATTAAAATGAGACTCGTTTAGTCCTTTTTCTTTTACAATTCTTTCATGAGCTTTCCTCATGGAAAGTCCTGAATAATTTGGTGCTCCACCAAAAGCATAAGTCATAAATGCTTTTTGTTTTGCCATTTGACGTTTCATATCTACACCATCAAAGAAATGATTGACGCGATTATCCGCTAATAGCTTTTTGTAGAATAACTCAACTGCGGCATTTACGGCGGCTCGTCCTCCTATTTTTTCATAAAGAGTTTTTTGTGATGCTGTAGATGGTTTTTTGTTTTCTTCATCACCTGTAAATTCTTTTACTTGTGAATACATAATTTCGGAATTTTTAGATAATGTAGATGATAGGTTAAGTAATTGTTCCGATATTTGACCTACTTTATCTGATGAGCTTTGAACAAGAGATACAGAGCTGCTTACCTCTGATGTGCCTGTAGCTGCTTCGCTAACATTTCTTGCAATTTCTTCTGTTGTTGCATTTTGTTCTTCCATTGCTGCGGCAATAACGGTGCTGGATTCATGGATTTTTTCAACGGCCTCTGTGATGCTGTTGATGGCTTCCACTGCTGATTTAGTTATTGCTTGCATAGTGTGTATTTGTTCATCAATTTCTTCTGTTGCTTTTGCTGTTTGTCCAGCTAGGCCTTTTACTTCTGAGGCAACAACGGCAAAACCTTTACCTGCTTCGCCTGCTCTTGCTGCTTCGATAGTTGCATTAAGGGCAAGGAGATTTGTTTGTTCTGCTATATCGGTGATAAGTGCGACAACAGAGCTGATTTGGTCGGCAGCTGCTTGTAATTCATTTACAACTTTATTTGTTGCTTCGGCTTTTTCTTTTGCATCATTTGCAAATCGTGTTGATTCGCTTATTTGTCTGGATATTTCTCCGATTGAAGCACTCATCTGTTCTGTTGCGGCGGCAACTGTTTGAACATTTACAGATGCTTCTTCTGCTGCTGCTGCTGCTGCGGTTGCTTGTGATGATGAATCTTTAGCTGCTTTTGATAATTCATTAGCTGAAATTTGTAATTCTTCTGATGTGCTTGATACGTTTGATGAAACGTCGGAAACACTACGTGCTAGATTTTCCTGAGATGTTATAACGCTCCATGAAACCATTGGTCCTAGATAATATCCTGTTTTATCAACTATTGCGGAAGCTCTAAGCTCCAATACTTCATCTCCTAGTTTAATTTTAGAATTATAAGGTAGATTCGCAGGGTTAGATAGAATTTTACGTTGGTGTTCTGGGTTTTTATGGAATCTGTCAATGCATATGCCATCTACCTCTTCTGCTTTTACAGGAAGGAGGTGTTCAATAGTTTTAAGTGTGTTTATACTTGTTTGGTTTATGTAGTTGATTGTAAATTCTTTTGGGTCTGCCATCATTATATTTATTGGCATACTATCGACCATGATTTTTAATCTCTCACGTTCAGTACATATTGACCAGCTTAGCACTAATTTTTTTATTTTATTTCCTGATTTTAGGGTGTCTACGTGCAAGTCAAGCATTTCAGGACCTAATCTTATAATGGCTTTATAAGGGAAATTAGCGGGATTAGATAGTATCTGACGTTGATGTTGTGGATTTTTATGGAATACATCAATATTTTGTCCAACTATATTATCACCATTAACACCAGCTGGTAAAAGATGGGATAATCTATTCAAAGTATCCTTGCTTGTTTGATTTGCATAATCAATTACAAGTGTTTGGGGGTCGCATGTCAGTATGTTTGTTGGAGTGGAATCTAATATTGCCCAAGCGGAACTTTTGTATAGAGCGTCTAATGACATTTTATTCTCCTGACGATTCTGATAAAAATTTTTGTATTTATAAAGAAATCCTAACATATGTCTTGTAATATTTATAGGGTGATATTTATTTTTGGTTATAAATATTTTTTACAAATATGTGTAATTTGCAGAGTTACTAATATATATGGTTTTGTTTGTGTTTTTTATGAAAATAGTGAAGTTACTATGGTATTATTTGACTATAATGAATTTATTGAAATTTTAGAAGTTTTATAAGAATTTTTACACGGTTAGTTTTTTAAAAACTATATCCCATGTGATATTACCCGTTGGATTTGTTTTATTAAAGGTTTGTACTGCTTTTGCTATATCTCTTATAGAATGTGGTTTATATTTTGTTGAAGGGCTGTTTGCTCCTGTTCTTTTTAATGAATTTAGAAAATTTCGGGCATTGCCATAGGCTATTGTTATTTTTTGTCTATCTAGTGTTTCTCCTGGCATTTCTGGCATTTGGATTAGACCTGTCCTAAGCCCGTGTTTAGTAAAAGCATCTTTCCATTCTGGAAAAAAATCTTGTCCTAATGTAGCATAGATTACCTGTCCGTAATTTTTTAGAAGTAATTTAAGGTTTAGAGCCCCTTGAACAGGGTTATCTAGCCATTGTAGAGTCATTGACGAGATACATAGGTCAAAATGTCCAGTTTTAACGGCTGGTTTTTCTCCATCCATGTTTATTAGATATGTATTTTTTCCATATAGTAATCTTTCTTTATGTTTAATCAGAGTTACTGTGGCGATGTCAGATAAATATATATTTGCTCCCATATATCTTTCATATATTAGTTTTGTGGTAATTCCTGTTCCGCATCCGATTTCTAAAATATTGGCGTTTGATGGGAGGGGAGGAAAAAATTGAGATAGTTTCTTTGAAACTATCTTTTGTATTTCGGCACTATTATCATAGCTTTGTGCCGCCTTGCCAAATGCTGTTGCAATTTCTGATTTACGTTTGTTCATATAGATTGTATAAATGCTCAAATTGGAAATTGCAAGGAATGTATGGAAAATGAGTGATATGATTAGGCATGATTGGTCAGTAGATGAAGTATTAGAAATTTTGGAAATGCCTTTGCTTG
This sequence comes from Micavibrio sp., assembly GCA_027051315.1. Classification (GTDB taxonomy): domain Bacteria; phylum Pseudomonadota; class Alphaproteobacteria; order Micavibrionales; family Micavibrionaceae; genus JALTZE01. The sequence goes on along the minus strand of JALTZE010000204.1, from coordinate 6,825 downwards.
ATTTGGTTGATAGGGCTAGAGCTGTTCATAAGGGATTTCATAAAGATGGCACTGTTCAGCTTTCAAGTTTAATCAGTATTAAGACTGGCGGTTGTCCTGAAAATTGTGGTTATTGTTCACAATCGGCACATCATGCGAAAAAAACTGGATTAAAAAAAGAAGCTTTAATGTCGGTAGATGATGTTCTTGAAAAAGCAAAATTGGCAAAGGAAGCGGGAGCAAATCGTTTTTGTATGGGAGCTGCGTGGAGAAAGGTCCGTAATGGTGAAGAGTTTGACCGTGTATTAGAGATGATTAAGGGAGTTAAGAAATTAGGGTTAGAAGCTTGTGTTACTCTTGGTATGGTTAGTGATGAGCAAGCAAAAAGATTGGCGGAAGCTGGTCTTACTTCTTATAATCATAATGTTGATACTTCGCCAGAGCATTATGATAAAATTGTTACTACAAGAAATTATAAAGATAGGCTTGATAGCTTGGAAGCTGCTCGTAAGGCTGGGATAAAATTATGTACAGGCGGAATTATAGGAATGGGAGAATCTAATAGAGATAGGGCGAGTATGTTAAGAGTTCTTGCAAATCTTGAAAAGCACCCTGAGTCGGTTCCTATAAATGCTTTGGTGGCGGTGAAAGGTACTCCGATGGAGAATTTACCTCCCGTAGATTCGCTAGAGCTTGTTAGAATGGTTGCTACTGCCAGAATTGTCATGCCAGAATCCAGAGTAAGATTATCGGCAGGACGTAGTAATCTTACAAAAGAAGCTCAGATTTTATGTTTTATGGCGGGGGCTAATTCTATTTTTTATGGTGATAAGCTTTTAACTACTAGTAATAATGATTGTAATGATGATAAAGCCTTGATTGAAGAAGCTGGGTTAAAGATAGCATCTTAATTTAAATATTTTATCCTTATAATAAAGGTCAGAGAGAATATTATGGCGCGTAAATATTTTGGAACAGATGGTATAAGAGGCAAAGCAAATGAATTTCCTATGACGGCGGAAATGGCCTTGAAAGTTGCGATGGCCACGGCTGTGGAACTAAGAAGAATTTCAAAGGATAGAAGTCATAGAAGTAAAGTGGTAATTGGTAAGGATACAAGGCTTTCTGGTTATATGATTGAACAAGCTATGGCTTCGGGATTTGTTTCTATGGGAATGGATGTTGTTTTGGTTGGTCCTATTCCTACTCCTGCTATTGCTATGCTTACTCGTTCTTTGAGGGCTGATGTTGGTGTGATGATTTCTGCTTCACATAATCCTTATCAAGATAATGGTATTAAATTATTTGGTTATGATGGCTTTAAGTTAGATGATAATATAGAAATTGCTATAGAAAATCGTATTGATGAAGGCTTTGATGATTTATTACCAGAACCAGAATATCTTGGTAAAGCTAATAGATTAGATGATGCGTTAGGTAGATATGTTGAATATGTTAAAGGTTCATTTCCAAGAAGACATACTTTGGAAGGTATGAAAATAGTCGTAGATTGTGCTAATGGTGCAGCGTATAAGGTCGCACCTCAGGTTCTTTGGGAGCTTGGTGCTGATGTAATTACTATAGGAAATAAACCTAATGGACGAAATATAAATGATGGTTATGGTGCTACCGATACAAAAAATCTGGAAAAAGAAGTTGTTGAACATGGAGCTGATGTGGGTATTGCTCTAGATGGAGATGCCGATAGGCTGATTATAGTTGATGAAAAAGGTTGTAAGATTGATGGTGACCAGATTATGGCTGTTCTTGCTACTAATATGAGGCTTAAAGGTGATTTGGTTAAAGATACTTTGGTTAGCACTGTAATGTCTAATATGGGATTAGAGAAATATCTGAAGGAGCAGGGGGTCAAATTGTTAAGGACAGCAGTTGGTGATAGATATGTTGTTGAAGCGATGAAAGATGAAGGCTACTCTTTGGGTGGAGAACAATCAGGGCATATAGTTATGCTTGATTATGGAACAACTGGTGATGGTTTACTTGCCGCTTTGCAGATATTAGCTGTGATTAAGGGTAAAAATGTTCCTGCTTCTAAATCTCTTAATGTTTTTGATACCGTACCGCAGATATTGAAAAATATTCGTTATAGTAATGCTTCGCCTATGGAAAATAGTAAGGTGAAAAAGATTATAAAGAAGGTTGAAAATAGGCTTGGTGATGAAGGGAGAATTTTGGTTAGAGAATCTGGCACTGAGCCTCTTATCAGAGTTATGGTAGAAGGTTATGATAATAAAATTGTTAATGAGGCAGTTGATGAAGTTTGTTCGGTTATAGAAAAATTTGCTTGAATATTTAGCTTGACTCTTTATAATCTTTTACATAAAATGCGTAAATATTTTTTAGATATGAGATATGGGGAATTGATATGAATAGTAATATAGATATGAAGCAGCAAGAAAGATTATGGGAATCAGCAAAATCAGGTGATTGTGCAGAAATAAGGCGTGCTATTATTTCTGGTGCTGATATTGATATGAAAGATGATGAAGGACGCAATGCTTTCCAGATTGCTTCTCAGGCAAATCGTGTAGAGGCGATGAGAACTATTTTAGCTGCTAAAGAAATTATGGATATGGAAAAAATGGGTATTAAGCCTGTATCTTATTCTATGGATAGTGAAGAAGCTATGGAAAAGAGCGAAGAGGGTGTTTTTGATAAGATAGGTAAAAAGTTTTTTGGGCGTAAAAGTGCTTAGGGTTAGGATTCGTTAACTATATTCATTCTATATCCTAACAATTTTCTTGTGTTAATGTTTATGAGTTATTAGTATCGCGGATGGAAATTCTGCGATATTTTTTATGAGGTTAATATTTATGAGCAATGTAGCTGTTATTGGTTCACAGTGGGGAGATGAGGGAAAGGGTAAGATTGTTGATTGGCTTTCTAATCGTGCTGATGTTGTGGTTAGGTTTCAAGGGGGGCATAATGCAGGACATACTTTAGTTATTGATGGGGTTGAATATAAGCTTCATTTGCTTCCCTCTGGTATTGTAAGAAAAGGGAAAATATCTGTTATTGGTAATGGAGTAGTGGTTGACCCGTGGGCTTTATTAAGTGAAATTGATATTGTCAAGAAATTGGGAGTAGATATAAATCCTGATAATCTGATTATTTCTGAAAATGCTCATCTTATATTACCTGTACATCAGGCAGTTGACCATGCTTTTGAGGCTGCAAGGTCGGGTAATAATAAAATAGGTACTACTGGTAGGGGGATTGGTCCTGCTTATGAAGATAAAGTTGCTAGGCGTGGAATTAGAATTTGTGACCTTGCTTATCCTGAAATTTTAAAAGAAAAGCTTGAAAGTTTAATGCTTCATCATAATGCGCTATTGCGTGGGCTTGGGGCTGATGTGATTGATGTTAATGAAGTGTATGATAAGCTTTGTAATATTTCCGATGTTATACTTTCATATGCAAAAGTTAGTTGGAAAATTCTAGATGAAGCAAGAAAAACACAAAAGAAAATTTTGTTTGAAGGTGCACAAGGTGTGATGTTGGATGTTGACCATGGTACTTATCCATTTGTAACTTCTTCTAATACTGTGGCGGGGCAGGCGGCTGCAGGCTCAGGGGTGGGGGCAAGGACAGTTGGCTATGTTCTTGGTATTACAAAAGCATATACAACCAGAGTTGGTACTGGACCTTTTCCTACGGAGCTTTTTGATGATATTGGGGAAAGCTTGGGGGTTAGAGGGCATGAATTTGGAACTACTACGGGGCGTAAAAGAAGATGTGGTTGGTTTGATGCTGTTGCGGTCAGGCAGGCAGTAAGAGTTGCGGGGATTGATGGTATTTCCTTGACTAAATTAGATGTTCTTGATGGTTATGATGAGATTAAGATATGTGTTGCTTATGAATTAAATAGTAAAAGAATTGATTATCTTCCTGCCTCGCAAGTAGAACAGGCAGCAGTTAAGCCTGTGTATGAAACCGTATCAGGATGGAAAGAAAGTACAAGAGGGGCTAGGAGCTGGGCGGAGCTCCCAGCAGAAGCTGTTAAATATGTAAGAAGGGTTGAAGAGTTGATAGAAACACCTGTTGCCATGTTATCTACAAGTCCTGAAAGAGATGATACTATATTGGTTCATGACCCATTTCGTTAAGTTTTAGTTTCTATATGTTATTATATGTTATGTTTTACATTTTTTGTAAATCGGTTTACCATGTCAACGAAGCAGAATGAATTTTGCATGGTTCTCTTTGGCTTTTCGCCCTGCTTTTTTCGGTGAATGGTTCTTATAGTAGTAAGCTCTTTTGTCATGCGGGGATTTAATGACTGATGCAGATGATATGGTGGAAGAAACTAAGAATAAGGAGCAATCTTCTTATTCTGGGCGTTCTGATGTGATTGAATTTGATAATTCTATTAAAATATATCCAAGTAAGCGTTTACCCCATTTAGATAGAAGTGTTGTTAAAGCGTATGCAGCATCAACAAGGCAAGGAAAAAGTCTTTTTGCGTTGGTGTGTGATAAATCTTTGGTTCCAAGATTTAGTAATATTTTTGGTTTTGCTTCATTTAATAATTTATCGATGGCTAGGATTATTTCTTCTGGTATTGTTTATTGGCCTTCAGCTAAAGAAGAAAAATATGTGATTATTTTTGAAGATAATCTTGGCAAACCCATTTTATCGGGGGATATTAATCCAAATAGTGTTGCTTTGGGGATTAAATATGAAAAAGTACTTGATAGTATAATAACTCCTCTTGTTTCTGTACTTGTTGACCTTAGGAATTCAGACCTTATTCATGGTTCTATATCTACCTCCAATCTTTTCGATGGTAATAGTAGCAATATAGAAAAAGTAATGTTGGGAGAGTGTGTTTCTACTCCTGCTTCTTATTGTCAGCCTGTTTTATATGAGCCAATAGAAAGAGCATTATGTGACCCTGAAGCCAGAGGAGTTGGGACAATTGCTGATGATGTATATAGTTTTGGTGTTACTATTGCAACTATTTTAAGGAGTAATAATCCTCTTTCGGGAGCTAGTGATAGGGAAATAATAAAACATAAGATAGATGTAGGTTCGTATCTTGCATTGATTGGTAATGGAAAGATAACTGGTCCAGTTCTTGAATTGTTAAGAGGAACTTTACATGATGATGTGTCGCAAAGGTGGAGTGTTGATGATATAGAGGCATGGATTGATGGGCGCAGATTATCTCCGAAGCAAGCAATAAAAAGAAATAAGGCTAATAGACCTTTGTTATTTAATGGAAATAAATATATTAGACCACAAATATTGGCAGTTGATTTGGCTGATAATATATCTGAGGCAGCACAACTTATTGAAAGTGGTGGATTAAATAGATGGATTGTTCGTTCATTATCAGATAGTAGTCTTGATGAAAAGATTGAAGAAGCAATAGATTTATCTGAAAAAGGAAATAATTATTTGGAAAAGCTTGTTGCTAAGGTATCTATAGCTCTTTTCCCGAGTTTCCCTATTTCTTATAAAAAGATTGCATTTCATCCATATGGTTTTGGTACTTCTCTGGCTAAAGCTATTTTCGATAAATCTGATATTTCTTCTTATGTAGATGTTTTGAATCAAAATTTTGTTATGTATTGGGTTAATATGCAAAGTGATATATTGCCTGATATTGTGCATATTACTTCAAAATTTGATGCAGCTCGTAATTATGTGCAGCAAAATAATCTGGCTTTTGGTATAGAGCGTGTGCTTTATCATATGTGTCCTGATGCTCCTTGCTATAGTGATAAATTTAGCGATTATTATGTTCGTACAGCAGAAGATTTACTAAGGGTATATAATATTCTTGGTAAGGACAAAAATAAACGTCCTGTAAAATTTATGGATAGGCATGTGATTGCGTTTTTATTGGTACATGAGAAAAAAGTAATAGAAAGCAATTTGGTAGGGTTAAATTCTGCTGATGAGCATAGGGTTGTTCTTGCTACATTAAGAATATTAGGGGAAATGCAAAGAAAATTAAGGGTAAAAAAACTGGAAGGGATAACTGATTGGTTAGCAGATTATGTTGAGCCCTTATATGAAAGGATACATGATAGAGATGAAAGGGGTAAAATAAAAGATAAGATTAATAAGCTAAGGGATAGTGGCGATATTAGAAAAATGCTTGATATATTGGATAATGATAATAAGAGGGTAGAAGATTATAATAATTTTCAAAATGCAATGGTTGAGTATAAGAATTTAGTTTATGAGAGAGAACAGTTGCGTAGAAAGCTCGTTAATAAAAATACATATGGAGTTGGAATAGGTAGAGAATGGGCAGCTGTTGTTTCTGGTATTATTTCTATGATAGTCGTTATGGCATTGCTGTTTATATATCTTGTTAAAGGGGAAAGTGTTTTTTAATGGCAAGAAAAAAGAAAAAAATAGGATTTAAAGGGCAGTTATTGGTTGTCGCTCTTTTTTTAGGTGCTTTTGTTTTTTTGCCGACTACTATTATGCTTGTGGTTGGCATGCTTCCGACATTTGTTGCAGGTATAGTTGATAAAACAAAGGAGAAAGTTAAGGCTCTAACTGTTGGTTTTATGAATTTTGCGGGTTGTTTTCCTTTCTGGTTGGAAATGGTAACTACCAGTCATACAAGGGAGGTGGCGGTTGGGTTTATTTCACAGCCAATGACGCTTGTTATTATGTATTCTGCTGCTGCTATGGGTTATATGATTGAATGGGCTGTTACGGGAATAGTATCAAATATTATGGTACAAAAAGGTGAGAGAAGGCTAGATTATATAGATAAAAGATTTGAAGAACTTGAAAGAAAATGGGGACGTGAGGTTGTCGGTGATTTTCAATTAGATGAAGAGGGCTTCCCATTGAAAAGAT
>JALTZE010000203.1 GCA_027051315.1 Micavibrio sp. | reverse complement strand
TTTTACATCTTTTAGTAGAATTTTTATATTTTGATTCTTTTGGATTAGATATTTTGGAAGTGCAGCAATGCCAAGTCCTGATGTTACTGCGTTATGTATGGCGTACATGGAATTCATCTTGATAACATTAGGGTTGTTGTCATATTTTATATTTGCAGCATCAATTAGCCAATTTGGATTTGAAAATGGCATGGTTACATTTTCTGGATATCCTATGAGAGTGTGGTTTTTTAAATCACTTATATTTGTTGGTTTTCCGTGTTTTTCTATATATTCAGATGATGCACATATATATGAATCTATATTTGCAAGATGTCTTTGTATGAGGTCTGGATTTTTTGGTTTATGCATTCTGATTGCAATATGTGCTTCTCTCATGCCTAGATTGTAAACTTTATCATCTAATAGAATTGTTATATCTATATCTGGGTGTTGTTCGTGAAATTCTTTTAATTTTGGGGCAAGCCATGTAGAACCAAAAAAGCTGGCAAGAGTAATTTTAAGAGGACCACTGGTGGAGTTTTTTGATTCTAATATAGTTTCTTCTATTTTTGTTAGTTTACTTAATATTTCTATAGCTGTTTGATTTAGTATTTCTCCTTGTTCGGTTAATATAAGACCTCTGGCATGGCGATGAAATAAAGATGAGCCTAAACTTTCTTCGAGAGAGCTTATCTGTCTGGATACGGCAGATTGACTTAGACCGAGTTTTTTACCTGCGTGGGTAAAGCTTCCTGCTTGTGCTACTGCGTAGAATATTCTTAGCTTATCCCAATCCATGAAAACCTTTCTATAGTTTTTTGAGGTGGTTTGTAAAAATTACTTTTGGGCAATATATCTATCAGCTTCAAGTGCCGCCATACATCCCATTCCAGCTGCTGTAATTGCTTGTCTATATGTTTTATCTTTTACATCTCCTGCAGCATATACGCCGTTTACAGATGTAAGAGTGGAATCTGGTGCGGTTATTATGTACCCTTCATCATCCATATCAAGCTTGCCTTTGAATATTGATGTTGCAGGGTCATGACCTATAGCTATGAATAATCCTTCGACATTTATTTTTGATATTTCACCTGTTTTAACATTTTTTAATTTTAACCCTGTAAGTCCTGGGGTTTTACCGCTATCTGGTAAATTTCCGAGATATTCTTCTATTACGCTGTCCCAAATTATTTCTATTTTATCATTTTCGAAGAGCCTTTTTTGCATAATTCTTTCGGCGCGTAATTCATCACGGCGATGTATAAGTGTTACTTTGGAGCAAAAATTAGTAAGAAAGAGAGCTTCTTCCACTGCGGAATTTCCTCCACCTACTACTGCTACTTCTTTGTTACGGAAGAAAAAGCCATCGCATGTAGCACAGGCAGAGATACCTAAACCTCTGAATTTTTCTTCATTTTCTATACCTAGCCATCTGGCTTTTGCTCCTGTGCAGATTATGACTGTTTCTGAGATATATTCATTTCCTGATTCCCCTTTACATATGAAAGGTCGAGATGTGAAATCTACTTCCTTAATCATATCTGAGATAATTTTTGTTCCGACATTTTCTGCTTGGGCTTTCATTTGTTCCATAAGCCAAGGCCCTTCAATTGGCTCGGCAAATCCTGGATAATTTTCAACTTCGGTGGTTATAGTTAGCTGCCCACCTGGTTCCATTCCTGATACCATTATTGGTTCTAAATTTGCTCTGGCAGCGTAGATTGCTGCTGTATATCCTGCGGGACCTGAGCCTATTACAAGCACTTTGCTATTATATTTTTCTGACATTTTCTTTCCTTTTAGATTAAGAGTTATAATATTGAACAATCATGCTCTTTCTTCAAGAAGCTTTTTTATATAATCCGCTATTTTTTGAGCATCTTTTAAGGGTTCGTAATGCCATTTTTCTAAAATTCCTTCAAATTTTCTTATTCCACAACGTTTCTTTATATTTTCTATAAAATGTTCGAATTTTGGAGAGTTTCCTTCCATTTCTATAAAATAAACAGGTTTCCCAGTAGATACGGCGTCTGAAATCATGGAAACGCTGTCATTTGTTACTATTATATAATCTGCTTGTGCGAGGAAAGAAAAATAGGGGTTTGCACCTTCTCCATTCCAGAAATAACAGTTTTTTATATTTGAAATTCTTTCTTTGAGGATATTCATATTTTCTTTTCCCGTTCTTCTGGATGCTGTTACCATTATTCCGTGATTTTTTGATAGTTCCCATATGTGATTACATATTTTTGTCGTTATTTTTTTGGTCATTTTATGGGTTTTGCTGTTTCCTCCTATTAATATTGCTATTTTGGGGGAGGAAATATTTATAGCGAATTTTTCTTTATGCTCATTAAGTAATTTCGGAGAGATTTTATTTGCCGCACCATATGTGTTTATTACACAATTTGCTTTTACTTTGTCATGTAGGGGGGCTGCTATTAAGTCAAAATTATGATTGGTGATTTTTGGATTTTGGATAAAGCAAACCAGTGTATTAGGGTGTTTTTTCTTGATATATCGTGCTATTCCTATGGATTTTCTTCCTGCGGCAATTACTATGTCGGGATAAGGGGGCGATATTTTTTCTCCTTTTACCATAAGTTTAGAATCGGTTATATATGGTG
>JALTZE010000202.1 GCA_027051315.1 Micavibrio sp. | reverse complement strand
ATACATACCAATATAGTTGTTGAATCTGTTTTATCTCCAAACAAAGATAATGGTCTAAAATTAAATTTCTCTGACTCAGAGATTCCTTACTTTCCCTATATATTCGGTGATAATATTATATCTGTCATACCTGATAATCTTGAACAATTTAGATTCGTCTATATTCCCAGATATGATTTATTTTCAATAGCAAAAGATATTGATGTAAGCGGAAACAATATTATGGAGCTCATATTAAAACCATATTTTGCCGATAATAAGAAAACAGTCAAGATGGACGGATTTGACCATTATATAATCAAAGCAAAAATCGCCCAAATCAATATATATGGCAAAAATAATAAATTACTATGGAGCCAAACAGCAGACTGGTATAACGAAGATGTTATCTTCCCAGAAGATATATTTGTACCAGAGCAAGTAATTAGATAAGCCCAAATTTATAGCCTATACTATATAATCCATCTTTATTAAGAATAATCATATCATCATCAAGCTTTTGCCTAATCCTATAAATATGGCTTTCCAGAGTATGGGTATCAATCCCCTCATCATATCCCCATATATCTTTAAGCAATTCTTCCTTACTATATGATTCATTTTGTTCTTTGCATAAATATTCGATTATGCTTGCTTCTTTATCGGTGAGTTTTATCTGCTCCTCACCTTTATATATAATTGATTTCTCGCTATCAAATTTATAATCACCAAAGCTGAATATTCTTTTCACATAATCTTCCTTAAAGGACGATATTATATCAACAAGCTCCCCAGCTCTAAAAGGATAAAGAAGCTTTTTTACAATTTCCCCATTTTTACTTATTTTAACTCCGCCCTCTTCACAAATAACATTACAAGCAAATTCCTTATCATGAACAAAAACATATTCCGACTGCAAAGATAATTCAGCAAAAATACCCTCTGGAACAGTTTCTTTTTTCAAATATAAACCTATCTCTATTTTTTCCATTTTTTCCCATTACAAAGAAATTTTTGCCTATATAAATAAATCAATAAATATTAAGTCAATGATATAGAACAATAAAATTAGGCACATTTATTGCAACCATATCCACTTAAAAGGAGCAATAAATAATGCTAAATACAAATATAGCATCAAATATAAATAATTATAACAGCCCTACCCATAAAATTTTCAAAATGGGCAGCAATGAACGCACGGCTGGTTCTATGCCAATATGGGATACCCCCTCAACAAGCAAAGAAAAATCAATACAAAATATAGAAAACGCACTAAACAAAACATACGGAACAGAAAAAGCCCTCGCATATAATAATATACAACATAGAACAATATCAGCTAATGAATTTAAATTTGCTGATATAATAGATATGGTAAATCCTCTTCAACACATACCTGTAATAAATAATATATACAGAGATATTACAGGGGACGAAATAAAACCAATATCAAAAATAGTCGGCGGAGGAATATTCACAGGAGTAATAGGAGCAACATCAGGAATAATAGATGTAATAGTCAAAAAAGAAACAGGAAAAACAGTAACAGAAAATATAAAGAATATTGCAAGTCATAATGCAGATTTATCAAAAAATGATAAAGAAAATAAAATAAATAAACCTTTAATAAATAAGAGCATATCAAATAATTTAGCCAGCGATAATAATAACCTATATGATAATAATAACCTATATAAAAATCTTCCAGATACGACCATAGCATACGCAGATATGAGCTATATCCCTAATAAACCTGTATATCAAAGATTGCACGAAGATAATAACCGCTATAATAGCTAGGGTCAAAGCACTATAAGCTTATAGCTATTCTCTATCACCAAATAATGCTGTACCAATCCTTACATAATTAGCCCCAGCCATAACAGCCTTATCATAATCCATGCTCATACCCATTGATAAATCATTAAGACCATATTTCTTGGCAAGATTATTTAAGAAAGCAAAATGTAATCCAGCAGGTTCAGAAGTCGGGGGAATACACATAAGCCCAGATATATCAAGCCCACATTCATTTACCGAATAATTCAGCAAATCTTCTAAATCTTCTGGAAAAACACCACTTTTCTGCTCTTCTTTACCTGTATTCACCTGAATAAAACATTTTATTGTCTTATTTTGTTTGTTACATTCCGCCGCTATTTTTTTAGCAAGCTTTTTACTGTCTAAACTTTCAATCACATCAAATAATATAACCGCGTCCTTAACCTAGTTACTTTGCAAATGTCCTATTAAATGTAGTTTAATATCATTATATTTTTCTTTGCAAGCCTCACAGTATCCCTGTTTTCGAGCCACTCGACGTTTCTTTTCACGTTCGCGCTTTAATTCCCCAGTTGTCAAGATGGGAAGGCCAAGCAGTTTGCTTGTGCTGTCTTCATTACCTCTACCACATGACCTGTAAGAACAGAATTTACCTTGAAAGAAATGAACTGTTATTCAGCACCATCGCAAACCACATAGATGAGAATACTAGTTACAAAGGACTTGATCTGTTACAGATGGAGTAATTTCAATTTTATGACTACTGACTACAAAAGTATCTTCACATATGTAATGTCATCCAATACAGTACATACAGCATGCAATACCTTAAGTCAACTAATATATCCCACCA
>JALTZE010000201.1 GCA_027051315.1 Micavibrio sp. | reverse complement strand
CTAATGCTGTTTGTGCGGTTGCTATTATATGCATGTCTTGTATGGGAAGATTTTTATCAGAAGGTTTAGGAGTTTCGTTTTCTTTTGATTTTAGCCAATCTGAAATTTTATTTGATATTTCTATATTATATTTTTTTAAAACATTAAGTGCATCTTCTGATGTTGTCGGGTCTGCAATTGTTGGACCTGATGCTATTACAGATGGGTCGTCATTAGGAACATCGGAAATTATTAATGTATGTAATCTAGCAGGGGTGCATAGTTGGGCAAGCTTGCCGCCTTTTATCATCGAAAGATGTTTTCTGACGCAATTCATTTCTGCTATATTTGCACCGCTTTTTAGTAATTGTTTATTGATTTTTTGTTTTTCTTCATGTGATAAGCAGGGGGCAGGTATGGACATTAAAGCAGAGCCACCACCAGAAATAAGGCATATAACTAAATCTTCTTTTGTTAATTTTGCGCTTTTTAACATGGTTATCATATCACGGGCGGCTTTTAATCCTGCTTCATCGGGAACGGGGTGCGATGCTTCCACCACTTTTATATATTTTGTTGGTAATCCATGTTCATATCTGGTTATTACCATGCCAGTTACAGGGTGTTTTTCATTATCCCAATTTTCTTCTAGTGATTTTGCCATTGAGGCTGCTGCTTTTCCTGCTCCGATAACGAAAGTACGTCCTGATGTAGGGATAGGTATATAATTAGGCATAATTTTAAATGGGTCCGCTGCTTCGACGGCTGTATCATATAAATTCTTTAATATGTATTCATTTAACATTTTATTGCCTTTTTTTATTTATTTTTTAGTCATATTATTTATTGATTATTTTTAATTAAAACATATATAAAGATTGTATGGAAAAATTCAAATTAAAATCCGATTTTATTCCTGCTGGGGACCAGCCAAATGCTATTGAGCAACTTGTAGAAGGGGTGAAAAATGGGCAAAGTGACCAAGTTTTGCTTGGCGTTACTGGTTCTGGGAAAACTTTTACAATGGCCCATGTTATTGAAAGTACGCAACGTCCTGCATTGATACTTGCTCATAATAAGACTTTGGCTGCTCAGCTTTACGGAGAGATGAAAAATTTCTTCCCTGATAATGCTGTTGAATATTTTGTTTCTTATTATGATTATTATCAGCCTGAGGCTTATGTACCCAAAACGGATAGTTTTATTGATAAAGATTCATCTATTAATGAGCAGATAGATAGGATGCGTCATGCTGCTACAAGAGCTTTGTTTGAAAGGCGTGATGTGATTATTGTAGCATCAGTTTCTTGTATTTATGGTATTGGGTCAAAGGAAGATTATGTTGCTATGACTTTTCCTATTGAAAAAGGTCAATTTATTGGACGTGATGAAGTTATAAAAAAACTGGTGGAACTTCAATATAATCGTAATGATTTAGCTTTTGAGCGTGGAGCGTTTCGAGTAAGGGGAGATATTATTGAAATATTTCCTGCTCATTTTGAAGATAGAGCGTGGAGATTTTCATTTTTTGGTGATGAAGTAGAAGAAATTACAGAATTTGACCCTTTGACAGGGCAGAAAATAGCAAAGCTTGATGGGGTGCGGATATTTGCTAACTCGCATTATATTACCCCTGGACCTACTATTGCACAAGCTATTGAGGGAATTAAACAAGAATTAAAAGAGCGTATTGCTTGGTATGAAAAAAATGGAAAATTACTGGAAGCACAAAGAATTGAGCAAAGAACTCAGTTTGATTTAGAAATGTTGGCTGCTTCGGGTATGTGTAATGGAATTGAAAATTATTCAAGATATTTAACGGGAAGAGCAGCAGGAGAACCACCTCCTACTTTATTAGAATATCTACCAGAAGATGCAATTTTATTTGTTGATGAATCTCATGTTATGGTTCCACAAATTGGAGGTATGTATAAAGGGGATAGGTCAAGGAAAATGACGCTTTCGGAGTATGGTTTTAGGTTACCTAGCTGTCTTGATAATCGACCTTTACGTTTTGAAGAATGGAATGAAATGCGCGGGCAAACAATATTTGTATCAGCAACACCAAATGAATGGGAGCTGGAACAAGCTGGGGGTAAGTTTGTCGAGCAGGTGGTCAGACCAACGGGGCTTGTTGACCCTCCTGTGGAAATAAGACCGACCGAAACGCAGATAGATGACCTTATGCATGAATGTAGGGAAGTTATTAACAATGCTGGCAGAGTTTTAGTAACTACTTTGACAAAAAAAATGGCAGAAGCTTTAACTGAATATCTAGATGAACATGGATTAAAGGTTAGATATTTACATTCTGATATTGATACTTTGGAACGTATAGAAATTATTAGGGATATGAGGCTTGGTGAATTTGATATTTTAGTAGGTATTAATCTTTTGCGAGAGGGGCTTGATATACCTGAGTGTCAGCTTGTTGCTGTATTAGATGCGGATAAGGAAGGATTTTTACGTTCACGCACATCGTTAATTCAGACTATTGGACGGGCAGCACGTAATGTTGATGGTAAAGCTATTTTATATGCTGATAATATCACAAAAAGTATGAAGGAAGCTTTGGAAGAAACAAGTAGAAGACGGGAAAAACAGCTGAAATATAATGCGGAACATGGAATTACTCCAGAGTCAGTTAAGAAAAATAT
>JALTZE010000200.1 GCA_027051315.1 Micavibrio sp. | reverse complement strand
GTATAGAATGTCTTACCAATAAAATTGTGATAAAAAATATTTATTGTTAACATTTTATAAATATTTGTGTTATAGTATAAGATATGTAGCCAAGAATTGGCTCAATTGCAGGACGCATAAATTAACCTAGGAAAGGAGAATATCATGTCAGGTGATATCGTATTATCCGCCGCCTTGCGGAACAATCTACTCTCGTTACAAGGCACTCAAAGATCCATTGATATTACACAATTCCGTCTATCTACAGGTTTGAAAGTTAATTCAGCTCTAGATAATCCGCAGAACTTTTTTGCTGCGCAAAGTCTTAATAATAGAGCAAGTGACCTTCAGAGACTTTTGGACGGTATTTCACAATCTATCAGAACTATCGAAGAAGCAGATAAAGGGGTTAGCGCCCTTACAGATTTGGTTGAACAAGCTGATGCTATTGCTACAGAGGCTCAATCAGAAATCAGAGCTGCTGAGGGCTTTGCAAATATCCGTGGTACTGAAGATTTATCTGGAGTTACTGACTTAACAAGCCTTAGCGGTATTGTTGATGGTACAACAGATAAGTTTGATGTTGTTTACACAGAATATAATGCCTCAACAGATGCTTTTACATCAGTATCTGTTACAGTTGATATTGCTGCCAATGATACGGCAGATAATATCGTTGCCTCTATAAATAGTGATGCAACAATCAATACAAAGGTTCGTGCTTCACTTACTTCTGGTGGTCAGTTAAAAATCGAATCACTGGTTGATGGTGGTAATGTTAGGCTTCAAGATAACGCCACAAATGGCCTAGGTATAGCTGGTTTCACAGCTCTTGGTCTAGATTCAGTAGTCGGGCTTGAAAATGATGATGACCCTACAGCAACGATAGCTGCCGGAACTGCTATAGCTGGTAATGTATTGAAATCAGCAAGAACAGATGCAGCTACAGTAAATGGTAAATATGAAGCAAGCGCAACATTAAATGATGCTGGATATCTAGCAACTGGTACTGCTGGTACAGATGAACTTACGGTTCGTATAAAAGTTGATGGCACATCGAGTTCTGATATTACACTTGATAAAGGTGATACAATTCAGCAATTTGTAGATGCAATTAATAATGATGCTAGCATAAGCTCAGATGTGACCGCTTCCTTTAATGTTGATACTGGACAGCTTGAGATAACAGCAGCAACTGGTGTTGGTCAAATTGAAATCGAGTATGTTGATGAAACAGGTACAGCTAATCCTCAGTTTGGTTTCGGTACACGTTCAGCAGATGGTGCTCTTGGTGCTGCAACCAATATTGATAGTGAGCTTTTCACTTTTGTTGGGACAAGTGCTGACCTTGCACAATTTGAATCTGACTATAATAATGTTAGAGACCAAATTGATGCATTGGTGGCTGATGCTCAGTATCGTGGTACGAACCTACTTGGTGGTGATGACCTTGTTACAGATTTCAACGAAGACCGTACAAGTAGCTTAACTACAAATGGCGTTGACTTTTCAGCTCTTGGCCTTGGTATATCAGAGGGTAATTTTACAACCTCATCTACAATCCAAGCATCTCTTGATGAAGTGAGAGCTGCTCTTGCTGATGTACGTAATTTTGGTCAATCCATTGCTAATGATTTGGCTATTATTCAGACTCGTCAAGACTTTACCGAGCAGACAATTACTACATTGAAAGCTGGTGCTGATGACTTGACAGTGGCAGACCAAAACGAAGAAGGTGCGAACTTACTTGCTCTTCAAACAAGACAGCAATTGGGTGTTACATCTTTGGCTTTGGCATCTCAGTCACAACAGTCAGTGTTGCGTCTATTCTAATAGAATATTTTCAAAGAAAGTGGCGGAAGAAGTTCGCCTCTTTCTTTCAATTAATAAAAAATATGTGTTTATATTTCAGGACTTGTCAGTTTTTAAATATAGGCATATTATGAAATAAAGATACGCTTATATTATTATGGAAGAAATCCAATAAAGAAAGGAAGAAGTCCAATGGCTCTTGTTATAGATTTAAAACCAAATGAAAAAATATTAATCGGCGAGGCTGTTGTTACAAATGACAGTCAGAGGGTTCGCCTGCATATTGCTGGGAATGCTCCTATCATGCGTGAAAAAGACGTAATGAAAGAAGAAGAAGCCGATACACCATGTAAGAAAATATATTTTCTTGTACAGTGCATGTATCTATCTAGAAATCCTAAAGAATATCATGAGAAATATTTTGATATGGTGAATGAAGTACAAGAAGCTGCCCCCTCTACTTCTGTATTTTTTGCTGGTATTAATAATCACATAATGTCTGATAATTATTACCGCGCCTTGAAAGAAGCTAAAGAATTACTGAAATATGAACAGGAGTTATTGAAAAATGCAACAGCCGCCGAATAACCCCTATGCGAATGCGGCTGGAGCATATGATAAAAATGCAAAGGCTCATACAGGAAATCAAAGAGAATTAGAAGCGCGCATTCTTCTAAAAGCAAATAAGATGCTTCAAGATTTACAAAATGATTGGGAAGTTGCTTGTAAAAATGGTGATATTATAGAAGAAACATTAAGATATAATCGAAATATATGGATGATATTTTATGATACAGCGCTGGAAAATCCTGAAAGTGACAGACCTAATGAGCTTCGTAGCAATATTATAAAT
>JALTZE010000199.1 GCA_027051315.1 Micavibrio sp. | reverse complement strand
CCGAGCATGTCATAGGATAATTTATATTCTTTCTTTTCGTGTGTGATAGAATTTTTGATAGCTTTTTCTATAGATTCTCCCAATATAAATTTGCCCCCCATATATTCCATAGCTTGTTTCATGGATTTTCTGATTATGGGTTTTCCAATTCCTGATAAAGAGCCATCTAAAGTTTTTTTTGTAAGACTAAGTCCCAATCCTGCATATTTCCCAAAGAAGCTGTTATTTTTATTTTTTTTCCAATCTAGCTTAGTTATTTTGTCCGCGATAAGTTCATCTGTTGTTTGTTTATCAGGGATTCGGAGCAAAGCTTCTGCTAAACACATAAGAGATATACCATCGGGGTTATCAAGGCTGAAAGTTTGTAGAAATGTATCAAGGTCACCAGTTTTTTTTGGTGAGTTTCTAATTATTTCTATAAGTCGAAGTGACCTTGCTCTGATATTTGATTTAAGATTATCGTTCCAGCCGAGTTCTTTTATAAGAAGATTAGTTGCTTCCTTCTCATTTTTATACCTGTCTTTGGTATAGTTACGATTTATGTTTAAAGAGTTATCCAAAATCATAAAATAGATTATAACAGATTCTAGTTCTCATTACACTGTTTACTATCTATATTATCCCCTATGAATGAAGAAATTATACCGACAGTTGAAAAAGGCTCAAATTCACCAGAGATGAGTGTTTCTGACCTTGCTTTTGCATTAAAAAGGACGTTAGAAGATACCTATGGTCGTGTAAGGGTTAGGGGTGAGCTATCTCGTGTTTCTATTCCAAAATCAGGGCATATGTATTCGAGCATAAAAGATGATAATGCGGTTATTGATGTTGTTTGCTGGAAAGGTGTTCTTTCAAAATTATCTATCAAGCCAGAAGAGGGGTTAGAGGTAATATGTACGGGTAGAATTACAACTTATCCTGCTCGTTCCAATTACCAGCTTATTATAGAATCTATGGAGCTTGCTGGTGAGGGTGCTTTATTAAAAATGTTGGAAGAAAGAAAGAAAAAGCTTGCGGCTGAGGGGCTTTTTGAATCTTCTAGAAAAAAGAAAATACCGTTTCTCCCTAAAATTATTGGAGTTGTAACTTCTCCGACGGGTGCGGTTATCAGGGATATAATGCATAGAATCAATGATAGATTCCCTAGGCATGTCCTTTTATATCCTGTTTTAGTACAAGGTGAGGGGGCGGCAGAACAAGTTGCAGCAGCTATTAAAAGATTTAATTTGCTTAAAGGTGAATTGCGTCCTGATGTGTTAATTATTGCCAGAGGTGGTGGGTCTTTGGAAGACCTTATGCCATTTAATGAAGAGATAGTAGTAAGAGCAGTTGCGGAAAGTGATATAGCTGTAATATCTGCGGTTGGTCATGAAACTGATACTAGTTTATGTGATTATGCGGCTGATTTGCGTGCTCCTACCCCTACTGGAGCGGCTGAATTTGCTGTTCCTAAACGTTCTGATTTAATTATGCAGATACTTGATATAGAAAGACGTTTAGTTAATTCTTCTGACCGAACTTTATCAGAATTTAGAAATAGGCTTACTGCGGCGGTTGCTAGGCTCGGGGCTCCTGAGAATTTACTGGAGTTAAGAATACAGAAGATTGATAATATTAATCATAGATTGGATAGATGTTTTGAAAAAATGCTTTATAATAAGCAAAATATGTTAACAAGATGTGCTTCACGACTTTCTAGCCCAGAATTTAAAATAGCAGAAGGTAATTCTTTGCTTTTGCTTCATGCTAAGAGATTATTAGCTGTTAAAGATAGGCTTACAAAGCCTTTCTCTGATAGATTGGCTCAGTCATCGCGTATGTTAGAAAGCTTGTCTTTTCAATCAGTTTTAAAGCGAGGTTATGTAGTTGTAAGAGGTGATAAGGGGCGTGTTATAACTGATGCAGAAAGTGTGAAATCGGGGCAATTTATAAAATTACAGTTTAAAGATAATAAATATGTTGATGCTGTGGCAGGGAAGGTCTTGCAAAAAAGTAAAAAATCTATAAAAAATAAACATAATGAGGTAAAACAGGATAGTCTGTTTTAGAAATGCTGGTATTTTATGATTCTAAAACTAGAAGAATTGATGGTAAAGCTTGGGGTTAGATATAATCTATCTCCTTATCAGACTTGTCCTTGGTCTATATATGATGAGGATAAGGGAGTTACTTGTTCAGCAGAAGTTCGTATGAATCCAACAGGTAATTTGGTAGAGGCCGAGCTTCAAGTTTTTTATGATGAGCCACCGTCTGATAAGCCTGCCTTGGACCAAGTCATATTGATAAAGGCTTCTTTACATGAAAATAATGGTAAATGGCAAATTGATGATTCAATAATCAGGGGAAAGTCATTTATCAATCAAACATATGCGTGGGACGAAAAATCGTGTAATTTTTTTCGTGTATGTGTTCAGGATATTGCTATTGGAGAATTTCCTGATATTGAAAGCTATATGAAAAAAGAGCTTAAAAAAGAAAAAGAGGGTGATAGATATGGTGATGGAAGTAGTAAATCTCCGATAATAAGACCTGAACAGCTTATGGACCTTGGAAAAGGTGGAAGTTTTTAATTTGGGAGAATGAAATGTTTTTTTTGATAAGGTGGTTGTTTACTATACCTTTTGCCGCAATTATTATTATTTTTGCGCTTTATAATCGCCATGATATTGATTTATATCTAAATCCTATTGATGTTACTGCTGTAACTTTACCTGCATATATTTTTGGTGCAGGGGCTGCGATTGTTGGGTTCGTTTGGGGGAGTTTTGTAACTTGGGTTGCATATTCATCGAAACGTAAAAAAATAAGAGAGCAGAAAAATATTATAAAGAATCTGGAAAAAGAAATAAAAGCAGCCAATCAAAATCAGAAAAAAGAAAAAAATATAGCTGATAAATTACTAATAGGAAAATAAATGACGATAAAAAATATACCTACGATATTTTGTGCTGTTGATACGCCTAATCTTCAGCTTGCTAGGCAGATAGCAGAAGCTATATCAGTAGAAAATTGTGGTATAAAGTTAGGGCTTGAGTTTTTTAATGCTAATGGACCGCAAGGGGTTAAATATATATCTGAACATTATCCAGATATAGCTATATTTTTGGATATGAAATATCATGATATTCCTAATACTGTTGCTTCTTCTTTGAGGGCTATTGCCCCTCTTGAAGTTGCTTTTGTTAATGTTCATTGCGCTGGCGGTAAAGAGATGATGAAGCTTGCTGTGCGTGCTTTGAAAGAAGAATGCTCAAAGATTGGTGTTATTCCTCCTAAGATTTTGGGGGTAACTATTCTTACCTCTATGAATCAGCAAGCTATTGAAGAAGTCGGATATAATGATAAACTTGCAAATCAGGTTAAGAAAATGGCTGTTTTGGCTAAGGAATCTGGTCTTGATGGTGTTGTATGTTCTGCACATGAAATTAGGATAATAAAAGATGCTTGTGGTGATGATTTTATAACTATGGTTCCTGGTATTAGACCAGCTTCAAGCAATAGTAATGACCAGAAACGTACAATGACACCAGAAGAAGCTATAAAAGAGGGAGCGCATCATCTTGTTATAGGGCGTCCCATAACAAAAGCAGATAATCCTGTTCAGGCTGTAAGAAATATTAATCAGAGCATAAAAAATGCCTCCTAAAGTTAAAATTTGCGGTATAACGGAAGATAAGAGCCTGAAAGCAGCAATTGAGGCTGGGGCTGATTTTATAGGTTTTGTTTTTTTTGATAAATCACCAAGAAATATTTCTATTGATAAGGCTGCTGCTCTTATCGGTATGTTACCAAAAGATGTGTATTCGGTGGTTTTGGTTGTAAATCCATCAAAAGATTTTTTGAAAAATGTTATTGAAAAAGTAAATCCTGATTTTGTGCAATTTCATGGTGATGAAGCTGTGGAATTGCTTTATTGGGTAAAAGATAATTTTAATATCAAAATTATCAAAGCAATTTCTGTAAAGGAAAGAGCAGATATTAAAAAGGTGGATATTTATAAAGATATTAGTGATTGGATATTATTTGATGCTAAATCTTTGGATAGTAAATTACCTGGTGGTAATGGTGTCGTTTTTGATTGGGCAATATTGCAGGATATTAAAATTGAAAAACCATGGTTTTTGGCGGGTGGTCTTTCATTTAATAATGTAGCTGAGGCAATTAAGCTGGTTAAACCGCATGGAGTTGATGTTTCTTCGGCTGTAGAGAAAAGTTTAGGAAAAAAAGATATAGATAAAATATATGAATTTATAAAGTTATCTAAGAAAGTGTAAAATAGCTAGGATTGTTAATTTTTATAGGGTAAATGGGTAAGCATGATTCAAGATTTATATAAAAATCAGCCTGATGATAAGGGGCATTTTGGTATTTTTGGTGGCAGATATGTTGCTGAAACACTTATGCCTTTGATATTAACCGTTGGAGATGCTTGGAAAGAGGCAAAGAATGACCCTTCTTTTTGGAAAGAATTTGAATATTTGGCAAAATATTATATCGGTCGTCCTTCACCTTTATATTATGCGGAAAGGCTTAGTAAAAAATTAGGGGGGGCAAAAATATATTTAAAACGTGATGAGCTTAATCACACTGGGGCGCACAAAATAAATAATTGTTTAGGGCAGATACTTCTTGCAAAACGTATGGGAAAAACAAGAATAATTGCTGAAACAGGAGCAGGGCAACATGGTGTTGCAACGGCAACTGTATGTGCTTTGTTCGATATGCCTTGTACGATTTATATGGGGGCTACTGATGTTGAACGCCAAAAACCTAATGTATTTAGAATGAAGCTTTTGGGAGCTGAGGTTAAATCTGTAACTTCGGGGGCTTCTACTTTAAAAGATGCTATGAATGATGCTATGAGAGATTGGGTCGCTAATGTAGAGGATACTTATTATATTATCGGTACAACGGCTGGTCCTCACCCTTATCCTGAGATGGTTCGTGATTTTCAATCTGTTATTGGAAATGAAACAAAAGAGCAAATGAAAGAACATGAAGGGCGTGTTCCTGATATTTTGGTTGCTTGTATAGGTGGTGGCTCAAACGCTATGGGGCTGTTTTATCCTTTTCTTGGTGATAAAGAAGTTAAGATGTACGGGGTGGAAGCAGGGGGATATGGTGTCGATAGTGGGAAACATGCAGCATCATTAGCAGGTGGTAGGGCAGGTATTTTACATGGTAATCGTACTTATTTATTACAAGATGAAGATGGGCAAATTAAGGAAGCTCATTCAATTTCTGCGGGGCTTGATTATCCCGGGATTGGCCCTGAACATTCGTGGTTACATGAAACTGGGCGGGTGGAATATGTATCAATAACTGATGATGATGCTTTGGAAGGATTTAAATTACTTACAAAAATGGAAGGTATAATTCCTGCGCTTGAATCGTCGCATGCTGTGGCTTTTGCTGCTAAAATTGCGCCATCTCTTTCAGAAGATAATATTATGGTAGTAAATCTTTCGGGTAGAGGGGACAAAGATATATTTACAGTAGCGCAGCATCTGGGAGTAGAGATATGAGTCGTATAAAAAATACTTTTGAGAGATTAAAAAAGGAAAATAAAAAGGCTCTTATCACTTTTATTACTGGTGGTGACCCTGATTATGAAACTAGTCTTGAATTGTTTAGGTCGCTTCCCGAAAATGGAGCGGATATAATTGAACTTGGTATGCCGTTTTCTGACCCTATGGCGGATGGTGAGGCTATTCAAAAAGCTTCTATTAGAGCTTTGGCAAATGGGGCTGATATGAAACAAACCTTAAAGATGGTTAAAGAATTTAGAAAAGGCAATCAGGAAACTCCTATAATATTAATGGGGTATTATAATCCTGTGTATGCGTACGGGGTTGAGGATTTTTGTAAAAAAGCAAGTGAGGCTGGTATTGATGGTCTTATAATCGTAGATTTGCCACCAGAAGAAGATGAAGAATTGAGAATTTATGCTGATAATAATGGTATATCTATAATAAGGCTTATTACACCGACAACAGATGAAAATCGTTTAAAGATTATATTGAATGGAGCAGGAGGATTTCTTTATTATGTTTCGATTACAGGGGTAACAGGTACGGCAAGTGCAGATGTAAATAAAATTACACCACATATTGAAATGATAAAAAAATATACAACATTACCTGTTGCGGTGGGATTTGGGATAAAAACTTCTGATGATGTTAAGGTAATGGCTAGAATTAGTGATGCTGTTGTTGTTGGTTCTGTACTTGTTAAAGAATTTGATGCAAAAGATGGTGCTACAGCTATTTCAGAAATACAAAATATTGTACGTGTTTTATCAAAAGCTGTTTAGTTATCTTTGGGATTAGTTATAGCTGTGATGTTAATGTAAAGAAACTTGACTTTCTTGTAAAACTAGATGATAAAACAAAGATGTTTTTAACAACGAAGATAATAAAATGAATTGGTTAACCGAGTTTATTCGTCCACGTATTCGTTCTATCGTAGAACAAAAAGAAGTTCCCGATAATTTATGGAAGAAATGTCCTGAATGTGATGGCATGTTGTTTCATCGTGATTTAGATGAAAACATGAATGTTTGCTATCATTGTGATTATCATATGAAAATATCTGTTAAAGAAAGACTTGAGCTTATATTTGATGATTCAAATTATAAGGAAATTGCTCTTCCTGAGGTTGCTTTTGACCCTCTTAAATTTAAAGATAAAAGAAAATATTCTGACCGTATAAAGGATTCAAGAAATAAAACTGGTAGGAATGATGGTATTGTTGTTGCCTTAGGTAGTGTTGGTGGGCAAAATACGGTTATAGCAGCTTTTGATTTTGCTTTTATGGGTGGCTCTATGGGGGTTGCTGTTGGTGAAGGTATTGTTACTGCTGCGGAGACGGCTGTAAAAAATGATGCCGCTTTGATAGTTGTGCCTGCATCTGGCGGGGCAAGAATGCAAGAAGGTATGCTTTCATTGATGCAAATGCCAAGAACGATTATTGCTGTTGATATGGTTAAAGATGCTGGGCTTCCATATATTGTGCTTTTGACAAATCCTACTACAGGTGGGGTTAGTGCTTCTTTTGCGATGGTAGGGGATATTCATATTGCAGAGCCTGGTACGATGATAGGATTTGCTGGTAAACGTGTTATAGAAGAAACTATAAGAGAAAAACTTCCTGAAGGATTTCAAACAGCAGAATATTTGAAAGACCATGGAATGGTTGATATGGTCGTTCATAGAAAAGATTTACATGATACAATATCAAGAATTCTTAATTTATTGATGGATACAAATAGGTGCTGTAAAAAAAGCAAAAATGGAAGCAAAAAAGGTTGTTCTGGTAAAGTTAGTCGTAGCAAAGTAAAAAGCAAAAATAGCAATAAGGCAATTATTGGAAAAGCAGCATAATATATGTTTGATAAAGATGTAGAGCATGTTAACGAAAGTTTGAAAAAGAAGCTTTCGTCCATATATGATTTACGCTCTACATCTAGGGTTAATTTTGAAGATAATTCATCTTATGTTTTGTTGTTAGAAAATCTTGGTAATCCTCACTTAAAGATACCAAAAGCTATTCATATTGCTGGTACTAATGGAAAAGGTTCAACTCTTGCCTTTCTTGAAGAAATAATGAGGCAAAACGGGAAAGTATGTCATAAATATACCTCCCCCCATCTTTTAAGATTTAATGAAAGAATTGTAATATCAGGTAATGAAATTACAGATGAGCATCTTGAGCAGGCTTTGGATTATGTGCTTGATGTTAATGGTAAAAGGGAATGTAGTCTTTTTGAGATAATTACTGCTTTGGCATTTTATGTTTTTGCTGAAAATGAGGCTGATTATTGTTTGCTTGAAACAGGGCTTGGGGGGCGGCTGGATTGTACTAATCATATCAAAGAAGCAGCAGCAACGATAATAGGTAATATTGGTTTAGACCATACGGAATTTTTAGGAAATAGTATAAAAGAAATAGCAGGAGAAAAGGCTGCTATAATGAAAAATGGTAGTCCATGTATCGTTTCACGTCAGGAAGATGATATGAAAGATATTGTGGAAAAGGTCATATCTGATATGGCGGCAAAAAGACAAGTAAATACTCTTTTTTTTGATGAAGACTGGTTTATTGGAAGAAATGATGAAGATAGTATAAAATTTATATATGGAGATATAAAATATAATCTTCCTCCTAATATTGCTCTTACAGGAGAACATCAGATATATAATTTTGGTTCTGCTTTGGTTGCTTTTATTAATGTAACTGGGATTATTCCTAGCGCTGATTTGCTTATTAATGTTCTTAATAATACAAAATGGTCTGGCAGAATGGAAAGAATCAATTATCAAGATTTACCAGAAGGTTGGGAATTATGGTTTGATGGTGGTCATAATGAAAATTGTGCCAGAGCTATTTCTAAACAAATTGATAAATGGAATGGTGATACGCATTTAATTATAGGTATGATGAAGCATAAAACTGCTGGTGATTTTATAAAAATTGTTTCGGAAAAGGCGGATTCAGTATCATTTGTTAATATTTCTGATGATGGTGAGTCATATGATGCTGATGAGCTTAATTATATAGCAGGGAATATGGGAAAAGTTTATAAGAATATTAATGAGGCTATAAGTGATATAGAATCAAAGAATGGCAAAAATGGAAGAATTTTAGTTACTGGTTCATTTTATTTATATAGTAAAATAGTGTTATAAATTTATATTCAAAATCTTAGTGTCAGGCATCATTAATTATATTCTTTCTTCATTATTTCTTCAAAAAATCAACTTTTTGTCATAGAATTACCATTCTTATAGATAGATTATCTATCCTTTAAAATTTTTAATGGAAATATGTAGATGTCACATAAAATTATATTAGTAGATGATGACCAAAATATTCTTACTTCTGTATCTATTGCACTTGAGTCTGAGGGTTTTGATATTAAAACATATACAAATGGAGAAGAAGGTTTGAAGGGGGTAAAATCATGGCTCCCTGATTTGGTTATATTGGATATAAAAATGCCTGTTATGGATGGTATTGAGGTTATAACAAAGATACGTCAAATTCCTGAAACAGAACTTATTCCCGTAATTTTCCTTACTTCCAAAGATGATGAGATTGATGAGGTTATTGGTCTTAAAATGGGGGCTGATGATTATATTACTAAACCTTTTTCTCAAAGGCTTTTGATTGAAAGAATAAAAACCATATTACGAAGACAAGATATTATAAATAGTAGAAAAGATATCGAAGAAAATGAAAATCTTATTATAAGGGGGGGGCTTGTTCTTGATGATTCAAGGCATTTATGTAGTTGGAAAGGTATTCCTATAAATCTTACTGTTACAGAATATTTATTGGTTAAAGCTTTGGCAATAAGACCCGGTCATGTTAAAAATAGAGACCAGCTTATAGATGCGGCATATGGTGAGAATATATATGTAGATGATAGAACTGTTGATTCCCATATAAAACGTTTACGTAAGAAATTTAAGGATATTGATAAAGAATTTGATAGGATAGAGACCTTGTATGGAGTTGGATACAAATATAAAGAATGATAGAAAAACTCATACGGTTGAGGATAGGTGGTCAAAAGCAGGGCGTGCTAATAGCAGTCTGACTAATCGTATATTAAGAGTAAATCTTATATCACTGCTTATACTTGTGGTAGGTATTATATATCTTGACCAATATAGGGAAGATTTAATTAAAGCGGAGCTTGAAACTTTAAGCTCTGAAGTTAAGCTGATTTCTGCTGCTTTTTCCGAAGGTGCGATAAGAAAAATAAAATCAGGAGATAGTAATAATGATGCGATAATTTCTGATTTGGCAGAAAGGATAATAGAACGTATCTCTAAAAATAATGAAAGCCATGTAAGAATTTTTGATTTGAATAAAAAAATGATTGGGGATAGTTATGAAGTAGTAAGAAAAAATAATGCTGTGCAAAGAGAGATACTTAATAAAAAATCTCATAATCAAAATTCATATGAAATTATTGATGAGTTAATATCGAAAATTATATCCTATTTTCCTACTCGTTATAATTTACCTTTATATAGTTCAGTGATGGAAACCAGCCAGAATCCTGATTTATTTCCAGATATAGATGTTGCAATGAAGGGAGAAATTAGCTTTAGAGCATGGAAAGATGAGGAAGGTGAATTAGTGCTTACTGCTGCTGCTCCTATTGAAAAAGAAGGTAAGATATATGGAACTGTTTTAGTTAAAAGAGATGGAGGAAATATAAAAGAAGCAATAATAAGAATGCAAAGCGACATATTAAAAGTTTTTATAGGGGCTATGACAGTTACCACTCTTTTATCTTTATATCTTGCAGCAGTTATAGGTCATCCGTTGAGAAAACTCGCTATTTCAGCAGAAAATGTAATGAATAGTCGTAATAGGGAGATGGAGATAGAAGATTTATCAGAACGTAATGATGAGATAGGAGAATTATCAATATCACTAAGGAAAATGACACATGATTTATGGAATAGAATGGATGCGATAGAACAATTTTCTGCTGATGTTTCTCATGAATTGAAAAATCCTCTTTCATCGTTAAAAAGTGCTTTGGAAACGATGGAAAAAGTTACAAAAAAAGAGCAAAAAGAGAAGTTATTGGATATTATTCACCATGATATTGAACGTCTTGATAGATTGATAACAGACATTTCAAAAGCATCAAGATTAGATGCAGAATTATCTAGAGATTCTATGGAAAAAGTCAAACCAGCGGAGATTATATCTTCGCTGATAAATGCATATAAAAAACCGTTGGAAAGAATAGATGACAGCAGAAATATTGATAATATAAGGTTAATTATAGATTCTAAATCTAGAAATTCTACGATTCTTGCAAATGAAGTAAGATTAACGCAAATTTTTGAAAATCTTATTAGTAATGCTTTATCCTTTTCTCCTGAAGATGGAATAGTTACAATTAGAATAGATTCAAATGATAATGATGTTATTATAAGCGTTGAAGATGAAGGAATTGGAATTCCTGCTGAGAATTTAGAAAATATTTTTGAACGATTTTATAGTCATAGACCAAAGCATGAAAAATATGGTTCTCATTCTGGGCTTGGGTTATCAATATGCAGGCAAATTGTAACTGCTCATAAAGGTAAGATTTATGCTGATAATATTGTTGATGATAAAGGTAATGTTAAAGGAGCAAAATTTACTGTGATAATGCCAAAGATATGAAAAAGATTTTATTTGTAACAGGATTGTCAGGAGCAGGATTGTCAACAAGCCTTAAATATCTGGAAGATACTGGATATGAGGTTTTTGATAATTTTCCTTTATATATATTTGATTCTTTGTTGGAAACTCCAAAGAAGGATAGCAAGGCTATTGCGGTAGGGATAGACAGCAGAACAAGAGATTTTTCTACATCATCAGTTTTAGAAAAGATTAGAGAGTTAATAAATCGTGATTATGATTGTAAATTACTATTTATTGATTGTGATGATGGCGAGTTGCAAAAAAGATTTAATGAAACAAGACGAAAACACCCAATGGCCAAAGACCGCCCTGTTACAGATGGCATTAGAATGGAAAGAAATATATTACGTCCCTTGCAAAAAAATGCCAATCTTATAATTGATACAACAAAGCTATCTGTTCATAGTCTTAGAAATATAATAAAAGGTCATTTTGATGTTTCTAATGGAGATAATCTTACTATCACAGTAATGTCGTTTGGTTTTAAAAATGGTGCTCCTAGAGAGGCTGATATCATAATGGATGTTAGGTTTCTTGCTAATCCTCATTGGATTCCAGAATTGAAATCTTTAAAGGGTATAGATAAGGAAGTAGGCGAATATATTGAAAAAGATTCATCATTTTCTTTATTTATTGATAATTTTAAAAATTTAATGCAGCCATTATTTTCTAAATATAAGAATGAAGGTAAGAGTTATCTTACTATTGCTTTTGGATGTACTGGCGGACATCATCGTTCTGTATTTTGTGCTAAGACTATTAAATACTGGATTGAAGAAATAGGTTATAAAGCTCACATTTATCATAGAGATATAGATATATAGTTTCATAATAAGAAACATTCCTTAAAATTAGCTTTTTGTAAATAAAATGTGATAGAATGGTTATTATTTGTGTAAAATTTTATGTATTTGATAATGTGTGTTTTTGATGGACGGGATGCAAGATATAGGG
>JALTZE010000198.1 GCA_027051315.1 Micavibrio sp. | reverse complement strand
ACCGAACCTATTGATAATTGTTTAGGCGGGGATAGATAGGGGATTTTCCCTTTTTGAGTGCGCTTTACATAGTCTATTAATGCTCCTGCTGCGGCTATTTCGGCTTTGGAAAATTCTCCGAAAGCACCAAGTGTTCCTACGGTAAATATATTTTCTAATCTTTTTTTTGCATTTTCACTATCGAACATGCTTGCTGATTGTATTGTGATTTTATCTTTTACAGGTGCAAATTGTTCATATAAATTTTTATTTTCAATTATTATATCGGCAATTAAAATTTCGCTGGGATTTATGCGTTCAAGGGCAGTTGTTATGTTTTTTTCTTTTACTGGTTGGACTATAAATTCTCCTGTTGAAAGCTCTAACCATGAAAGACCATAATCACCGTTAATAAAGGTAAGTGATGCTAGATAGTTATTTGATTTTGCATCAAGTAGTGAATCTTCGGTTAATGTTCCACTTGTTACTACCCTGATAACATCACGTTTTACTAATGCTTTGTAGCCGCCACGTTCTTTTGCTTGTGCTGGAGTTTCGATTTGGTCACATATTGCAACTTTAAATCCTGCTTTGATAAGGCGGGCTAAATATGGTTCATAGGAATGAAAAGGAACGCCGCACATTGGGATTCCTTCTCCTTTATTTTTGCCACGTTTTGTTAATGTTATATCAAGAATTTCAGATGCAGTGATGGCATCGTCAAAGAACATTTCGTAAAAATCGCCCATACGATAAAATAAAAGGCAATCTGGATATTGTTGTTTAATTGTCATGAATTGTGCCATCATAGGTGTATGGCCTTCATTGACAAACTCTTCTTCTGTTTTTAGTTTAGTTGCTGGATTTACCATAGTTTACTTATTTGTTTGTAGTGATTTTATCTATGGTCAGTACCTGTTGAGCCAAATCCTCCTGCACCTCTTTGGGTTTCTTCTAAATCTTCGACAACTTCCCAAGATACAATTTCATGTTTTGCTATAACCATTTGTGCTATACGCATGCCACGTTCGATTGTAAATGGCTCTTTACCCATATTTGCTAGAAGTACTTTTATCTCTCCTCTGTAATCGGCATCTATTGTACCTGGAGAGTTTAAAACTGTTACTCCATGTTTTAGGGCAAGTCCTGACCTTGGGCGGATTTGTGCTTCGTATCCTTCTGGGAGAGCAATTGATAGTCCTGTTTGGATTAATGCTCTTTCACCTGGTCCTAGTTCAAATGCTTCTTCTAATGCTGCGGAAAGGTCCATACCTGCTGATTGTGAAGTTGCGTAAGTTGGCAAATTAAGACCAATTGCATGTTCATGTGCTTTTAGTGCTACTTTTATATTTTGCATTTTTCTTTTTCTTCCTTTTTAAAAAATGATATTACTTTATCTGTTATTTTGTCTGCAGTTTCTTGTTTACTGCATCTTTTCCATTTTTCATTTTCTGATTCTGTTATGAAGTATAACTGATTTTCATTCCCGCTAAATATTTTTTGTGATGGAGATACATCATTTGCAAGGATAACATCGCATTTTTTCTTTTTAAGTTTGCTTTTTGCATTTTCAATAAGATTTTCGGTTTCTGCGGCAAATCCTATTACCAGTGGGGGTCTGTTATTTTTATTGTTTGATATTTCGTATAGAATATCAGGATTTTCGTTTAATTTGATAACAGGCTTTTTACCAGATTGTTTTTTAATTTTTTGTTCTGATGAATTTTCTATTCTCCAATCTGATACGGCAGCAGCACATATAGCAACATCAGCAGGTAAGGATTCATTTACTGCCTCTAGCATTTCTGTTGCTGTTTCAACATGTATAGTAGTTACTCCTGTTAGGTCATTAAGAGATATTGGACCTGTTATTAAGGTTATTTTTGCGCCTGCATCCCTTAATGATTTTGCAATTGCCTGTCCTTGTTTTCCTGATGACCTGTTTCCTATAAATCTTACAGGGTCTATTGGTTCATATGTGGGACCGCTTGTAACTATTATATGTTTTCCTTTAAGTGGTTTTGGGGAGAAATATTTTTCTATTTCTCCAATTATAGTTTCAGGGTCTGACATTCTTCCTATACCATTTTCACCACAAGCCATATCGCCTTTTTCTGGACCTATATTTTTTATGCCATATTGTCTTAGCTTTGATAGGTTTGATTGTGTAGCAGGGTTTTTCCACATTGCATGATTCATTGCTGGTGCAATTATTATTTGTTTATTTGAGGCAAGTAATGTTGTAGTGGCAAGGTCATCGGCAATGCCATTTGCCATTTTTGCTATTATATTTGCGGATGCTGGAGCTATTATTATTAAATCAGCTTCACGGGATAATTTGATATGTCCCATTTCTGTTTCATCTTTCAACGAAAATAAATCAGTGTAGCATTGCTCTCCTGATAAAGAAGATACGCTTAAAGCTGTAATAAATTCAGAGCCAGCTTTGGTTAGGATAGTTTTTACATTTGCCTCTTGTTTTTTTAAAAGGCGAATTAATTCAAGCGATTTATATGCAGCTATTCCGCCTGAGATGATAAGCAATATGTTTTTATTTTTTAGCATGTGCTTATTAAAAGCACAAAAAATATATATTTACAAGTAAGGATTAAGAACATAAAAAATCCCCGATATTATAATTAATGTCGGGGATTTTTGTTATTATATTTGTTTATTAATGATGACTATGTTCACCAT
>JALTZE010000197.1 GCA_027051315.1 Micavibrio sp. | reverse complement strand
TATAGTAAGTGTATATAAAGGAGAAACGATTATATCTGATAAAAATTCTACATGTTCATTGTCTTTTGATAATAATTCTTTGATACAGGATTTGTATGGCGAGCATAATTCGCACCTTAAATATATAGAAAATATTTTGGAAGTTTCCATTGCAGATAAGAGTAATAATCTTTTTATCACAGGAAATAGCAAAGATGTTCAGCTTAGTGAGGATATTCTTTTAAATCTTTATGATAAATTAAATAGTGGCGGTAGTGTTACGACTAATGATATTGATGCTGCCTTAAGATTTGCTAAGAAAAACTATTCTGAAAATGATAATGAAAATAATGGTGATAAATTAAATTATGGTGATGAGCTTGTAATCAAAACTAAGAAAAAAACAGTCGCACCAAGAACACCTAATCAAGCTACATATGTTCGAACTATAATGGAAAATGAGGCTGTGTTTGGGCTTGGTCCTGCTGGTACTGGTAAAACTTATCTGGCTGTTGCTGTTGCCGTTAACATGTTGATTACTGGTAAAGTTGAAAAGCTGATATTTTGTCGCCCAGCAGTAGAGGCAGGAGAAAGTCTAGGTTTTCTTCCTGGTGATATGAAAGAAAAAATAGACCCTTATTTAAGACCTATTTATGATGCTCTTCATGATATGATGCCAAATGAAATAGCAGACAAAAAGATACTTACAGGAGATATTGAGATAGCTCCCCTTGCCTTTATGCGTGGAAGGACTTTATCAAATGCTTTTGTGATTTTGGATGAAGCACAAAATACTACACAAGAACAAATGAAAATGTTTCTTACTAGATTGGGGCAAAATTCACGTATGGTAATTACTGGTGACCCTACACAAATAGATTTACCAAATGGGCAAAAATCTGGTCTTCATGATGCTGTTAAGATTCTAAAAAATATTCAATTTAGCAAGAATGATGTCGTAAGACATAAGCTGGTGGGTAAAATTATTCAAGCATATGAAAAAAATCATAAAAACAGCAATGCCAAAGATTAATTTTGAAGTAATTGTTGAAGATGATAACTGGAATAATTGCGTTCCTGAATATAATCTCCTTGTTGATAAATCTATGGAGAACTTGTGTGAAAACTCTGTAGTGCCCGAAATATATAATGATAAGAATATCCACATCAATATTGTTTTATCCAATGACGATAATATACAAATTTTAAATCGTGATTTTAGAAGTAAAGATAAAGCAACAAATGTGTTATCATTTGCTTTGATTGATGATGATGAAATCGACTTGATAATTTCACAATGTGAAATTTCTGGCGAAGATATTCCTGTTGGCGATATTTTTATTGCGTTAGAAACAATAAAAAAAGAAGCAAAAAATCAAAATAAAAATTTAAATAATCATTTTCAACATATGTTAGTTCATGGCGTATTGCATATTTTTGGCTATGACCATATAAATGGTGAAGATGCAAAAATAATGGAAGATTTAGAAATTAAAATTTTAGACAGTTTAAATATAGGAAACCCATACAAATAAAATGAACGATTCAGAAACAAGAGAAGAGAAAAAGAGCCAAACCAGCTGGTTTAAGTCACTTATAGGTAAAAAGAGTGAAAGCTCTTTACGGGAAACTATTGAAGAATATATAGAAGAAGCCAGTGTTGAAAACGCCCAGATAGATATTCATGAAAAATCTTTGATTTCAAATATCTTAAATCTTCAAGATATGGTTGTTACTGATGTTATGATTCCTAGAGCTGATATATTTTCTATTGACATAGATATTTCCCAAGAAGAGCTTCTGAAAATTTTATCTGAAAAACAATATAGCAGAATACCAGTACATAGGGGGAATCTTGATGATATTGTTGGTAGCATACATATAAAAGATATATTAGCTACACTAGCAAAAGGTGAAAAAGTTATCATAAAAAAATTGATAAGAGAAATGCAGATTGTTTCTCCTGCTATGCCTGTGCTTGATTTACTTTTGATGATACAGCAATCGAAAAAACATATTGCTATGGTTATAGATGAATATGGGGGGATTGATGGACTTGTAACTATCGGGAATATTATAGAATCAATAATAGGTGAGATAAATGATGAGCATGATAAATTAACTCAGCCTAATATTATAAAAAAATCTGATGGTAGCTATGTCGCAGATGGAAGGCTGGATATAGAGGTTTTTGAAAAGACTCTTGATGTTAAGATATCAGATGAAGAAAGAGAAGATGTTGAAACAGTTGGCGGATTGCTATTTTTTATAACGGGCAGAATACCTGGACGTGGCGAAATAATAAAACATAAGAATCTTGGGCTTAAATTTTATATTCTTGATGCTGACCCCAGAAAAGTTCACAAAGTTCGTATAGTCAAAAAATAACAAAAGTAAGGGTGTTTTAAAGTTATGCATATTTCTTTTAAACTACTTTTATCTTTTATTTTTGGCATTGTTACAGCTTTTATGCTGCCTGATTATAATTTTATAATTTGCGGATTTATAGGATTTAGCAGTTTTTATTATCTATTGAATAACTGTCCTTCGGGTAAATATGCTTTTTTATGCGGTTGGTTATTTGGGTTTGGCTATTTTTTAATGGGGTTGTATTGGATTGGCAATGCCTTGCTGATAGAAGGAAATCCTTATAGATGGGCTTATCCTATCGCAGTTATTGGTCTTCCATTTATACTTTCTTTTTATT
>JALTZE010000196.1 GCA_027051315.1 Micavibrio sp. | reverse complement strand
ACAAGCAAAATTAGATAATATAAAAGAATATAAAAAAGTAGATAAAAAATGTAGTAAATAACTATATTCTATATAAAAAATCAAAAAAGCTTGCTTGCTTCTAAATCTTTGCTATATAAGCACAAAAATGATACAATATACGAATATATTTTAATAAACAAACAAAGGCATAAAAACATGTCCCTGCTGCCCTATAAATCAGCGATTCTAGCGGTAAAAGATAAAATTGATGAGATGATAGAATCTTCATCTAAAGGGGAAAGTAAAACAAAAAATAAAGATAAATCAAAAAAACAGGAAATAATATTTGACCAAACAAAAAATCCTGAAAAACTTACCGACATTATGGATGTTGAATTTTTAATGCACAAAGATGCAAAAACAGTAATTATAATGTATGATAAACCTTTACCAGGAATATTAGACCATATTACTTATGATTCCAAAAGACATGATTTATATTTTATTTTTGATAACGCACAAGTCCTTGTTTTAGGTGAAAAAATAGAGGATAATTTGCATAAATGCATAATTAATGTTAAAAATGCAGTACTAGTATATATGTATAATAAGGAAGAGATATACGATATGTCCACATCAAAATTTATAGTAAATGATGTAGAATAATTTAAACGGAGAATAGGTGAGATGAGTACAAAATCAGGTAATATAATGAATAAGGTGGGTGCTGTTTCTAGTGCTTTGGGTGCTCTTAGCAGTGCAGGAGGAAAAGTAATTAGTGTTGCAAAAGGAACAGCAGGTCTAACGTTGGGGCTTGGTACTGCGGGAGTGCTTATCAATGAAGCTACTGATGGAGGAGTTGCTGATGGTATCGAGCGATTTACTAAGTGGGGTACAGAGTTAGTTAATACTTCTGTTACCGATCCAGTTATAAGACATGCTATAGAAGAGCAAAAAGTTATATATGATTCTACTATATCAACAATGCAAGCTAATGGTAGAGGTATAGCAGCATGGTTTGGGGGTTTAATCGGTCGCGGTGAAGGTGCAGGTTTCGCCATGATAGGGCAGATACTTCAATCAGTATTTAAAGCGCTGGGATTTGAAGACATCAATATAATGGGTCTAGTTAATAGAGGTGAGTTTAAAGAGGTTCATACTCCAGGTAAAACATTTGGTTCTGGTAATACCGATGCTAGAAGATTCACAACACAAGGAAATGGTGAAATGGCAACAAATTTACAAAAACAAATATTGGGAGAAAATTCCAGTAATAGTCCAACATCACCATCGCCACAAGCTCCAGCTAATAATAAAACAAGTCCTTGGAATAGTTTACAAATTAATTTAGCTACTCCTTCTTAATTTATTTAGTTAATATATTGAATATAAGAACTTATTCATCAAGCTGATGAATAAGTTTTTTTACAACCAATTTCATTAAGAAAATAAGATATTAAACACGCTGTATAGGAAAGAAAATTATAAATAGGGTCACAGAACCCATCAATGATATACAATTCCAAACTTGCAATAATTTTATATATTATGTACCACAAAATCACCCTTAGTTTAAGATTCTAATTAAGGGTAATTAGGGATAAACAATATTTTTACTGAATACCCAGCGTAGGAGCAGATGATTGCGGCTTCATTAATCCAGCCACAACGGCAAGCTGTGTTTGAGTATATTTTACTATATTTAACTCTTGTTCTGGCGTAAGAGGATAACCAAGACGCCCATTCAAAGGTGCTAATTCCTGCATTCCTATTTGCGTAATTACTTGCTTAAACTGCTCAACACTAATTTGACCTCTACTTGCTTGAGCCATGCCTCTAGCTTCGCCCATTTTTTCTTCTAAAGTCTTAACATATTCAAGCGTTGCTCTATCTATACCTTTACTACCATCAATTCCAGCAGCTCTAAGATATTCAGAGTCATATTGATATAAATTATGGTCATTTGCATATGGATTTGCTGCCTGTGTAGCACTAGCCACCGTTTCTGACGAAGCATCAGGAGTTTTGACCTTGTCATCATCAAACATACTCTCAACCGCAGTAAAAAGGGCAAGCCCGGCAAGAGCAGTCTTCCCTTTATTTCTACTAAACCAACCTTTATTTGCTTCTTTAAGTTCTTTTTCTATCTTAATTGTTTCAAAATCTGCCTTTTTAGCTGCAGCCCTATTTTCTGCTATTTTTCTTTCACGTTCAGATTTTTTTAGCTCGTCATCATCATCAGGGTCGGGCATATTATTGCTACTTCCACCACCCTCTTGATTTATTACAACAGGAAATTGAGAATTTCCTCCAGAAGAAACATTATATTGGATATTATTACCATTGCCAAAATCGTAACTCTTTACAGCATCCCCCATAGCCACATTTCCTGCCATCGCTGGATTAATTGCTTTTGAATCCATCACTATTGTAGTATTTTTACCATTTACTTTATCAGATTCAAATTTTGCTGAAACACTATCAATAACAGAACTGGCAACATTATAGGCATCATATGCCATCAAACCCCATCCAACACCGGGAATTAACCTTGCTCCAATTCTTCCTACCCATCCAGCAGCTCTTAACGTAGATGCTCCACCAGGTATCATTTCAACAATACTAGCAGCATTAGCAAATGTGTTAGATAAGTTGTTAAACCAACCATTATTTTCTGCAACAGCACTCATTATAAATTCCCTATCTATAACCGTTTATATTTTCGTTTCCCCTATTATAC
>JALTZE010000195.1:349-2703 GCA_027051315.1 Micavibrio sp. | reverse complement strand
GTCTAGTACTACAAGAAATATAATAGGAGGCATACTTCGCGGTGATGTTGCTATGGCTCTTGGTATAGTAATGATTTTGCTTTTTATGCTATACCCTATTTCTCCGTGGCTTCTTGATACTGGATTATCTGTATCCATTACTTTTGCAGTAATGATATTGATGCTTGTCTTATTCATACAAAAGCCTTTGGAGCTTTCTGCCTTTCCGACAATTCTTTTGATAGCAACGATGTTGCGGCTTTCCCTTAATATTGCTTCTACCAGACTTATATTAGAAAATGGTCATGAAGGAGAAGATGCTGCAGGAAATATTATTGAGGCATTTGGAACATTTATAATAAATGAAAATTATATAATTGGGGGTATAGTATTTGCTATCCTAGTTATTATAAATTTTGTGGTTATTACAAAAGGTTCAGGAAGAATCGCCGAAGTTGCTGCCAGATTCTCTCTTGATGCTATGCCTGGTAAACAAATGGCAATAGACGCAGATTTGTCCGCAGGAATAATATCAGAAGAAGAAGCAAAAGAAAGAAGAAAAGAACTGGAAAATGAAAGTACTTTTTTTGGTTCGATGGACGGTGCTGCAAAATTTGTTAGAGGTGATGCAATTGCTGGGCTTCTTATCACATTTATAAATATTGTTGCGGGTATAATTATTGGTACAGTATCTCATGATATGTCTTTGGCAGATGCAGCAAAAACATATACTACCCTTACCATAGGTGATGGTTTAGTTAGCCAGATACCCGCCCTTGTTATTTCTGTTTCTGCTGGCTTACTTGTATCAAAAGCAGGGGTCGCAGGGTCTGCAGAAAAAGCATTAATCGAACAATTTGGTAGATATCCAAAAGCGATAATGATAACAGCAGTATTATTATTTATTTTATCCATTGTTCCTGGAATGCCTACCCCTCCTTTTTTGCTTCTTTCTGCTATAGTAGGTAGTATTGCATGGTATTCATGGAAAAATCAGGAAGAAGAAAAAGAGCAAACAAGAATTAGTGAGGAAGCAAAAACTCCTAATGCTCCTGTAGAGGAAGAACCTATATCCAATGCATTGGCAATGGATACTATAAGGCTAGAGCTTGGTTATGGACTTCTACCCTTAGTACAAGGTGAAGGTGATAATAAACTTACCGACCAAATAAAAGGACTTAGAAGACAGCTTGCCGAAGATATGGGATATGTTCTACCATCTGTTAGGATACAGGATAATTTACAACTTCCTGCAAATAATTATGTTGTTAAAATAAAAGAAATTGAAACTGGTGGCGGTGATGTCAGACCTGGTATGCTTATGTGCATGGACCCTAGCGGCGAGCCTATAAATTTACCTGGTGAAAGTTCTATAGAGCCTACTTTTGGGCTTCCTGCTATGTGGATTGATGAACAATATCGTGAAGAAGCGCATTTCAAAGGATATACTGTTGTAGATGCGCAAACTGTTATCGTTACGCATCTTACCGAGATTGTTAAAGACAATATGGCTGATTTACTTTCATATGCAGAAACCCAGAAATTATTAGATGAATTACCACAAGAATATCAAAAACTTGTTGCTGATGTTATTCCTTCACAAGTTACTGTAGGTGGATTACAGAGAATTTTACAAAATCTGGTTGCAGAACGTATATCAATCAGGGATTTGCCTACTATTTTAGAAGGAATTGCAGAAGCTGCCTTACATACAAGGTCATTGGCGATAATTACCGAACATGTAAGAAGCAGGCTTGCCAGACAAATATGCGATAGAAATGTTAATATGCAGGGATTTGTTCCTCTTCTTACTTTATCTGCGCAGTGGGAGCAAGCTTTTGCAGAAAGCTTGCTTGGTGATGGAGAAGAAAAGCAACTTGCCATGCCTCCATCACAATTACAGGATTTTATAACAGCGATAAGAGAAAAATTCGAAGAATTTGCAGCCGTTGGAGAAAATCCTGTATTGCTTACCTCACCAGGAATAAGACCATATGTAAGGTCAGTTATAGAAAGATTTAGACCTCAAACTGTGGTAATGTCACAAAATGAGATACACCCAAAAGCAAAAATTAAAACATTAGGGCAAATTTAACGTCTTAGTTTTATGCATGAGAAATTATTTAACAACGGTAATGCGCAATCTCCACTACCAGTTTTTCCTACTACGCGGTATTTTCCACCTTCTTCGGAAAGAACTGTAAATTCTGCTTCACCACTCATTGCTTTATTGGCTTTGGCTGCTAAATCATATGCGCCTGCTTTATTATGAGATACCGCAAGCTGTACATCATATTCTATAAAAGGTTTAGCTGAAGTTTTTTCTTTATTAAAAATTGTTGCAAGTGATGCTTGATTATCTTTTCCTAATGTAT
>JALTZE010000195.1:0-339 GCA_027051315.1 Micavibrio sp. | reverse complement strand
AATGTATAGCCTTCAAGCCATTGTGCTACTTTTGCAAAATCTGTTTTTCCTGTAATAACATTAGCAACAGAATTTGTATAAAATTTATCCCAATCTGTATTTACTGTTATCCCTGCCAAAGCAGTAAGACCTGTAAATCCTATACATAAACCTACAAGCTTCTTTTTTGCATTATCTTTGGCTTGTCTTGCTTTTGCCTTTGTATTTTCTACTTTTTCGCCGATAAAACTCATAATTATTAACCCTACCCTATATTAACATTAATGTTACAAAGATTTTGAATTTATCATGATAAACATAATTTATAATAAAAGCAACTCCTTTTCCATAACTTTAATA
>JALTZE010000194.1 GCA_027051315.1 Micavibrio sp. | reverse complement strand
AATCTATAACAACAAGCCCATATGCATCAGATTCAAAATTCAGAACAGTAAGCTCACATTCATCACGTGATGTAATGGGTTGGGCACTTGATAGTGGTGTCGAGTTTGAACTTAACACAAAATTCAAAACCACCCTTTTATTCAACTATGCTTTTGCAAGCGGTGATAGCAACCAAAACGGCACAGATAATTCATACAGACAAACAGATTTGCATAGCAACAGCTCATACAATTTTAATTCTTATGGTCCTATCAGAAATTATGGTGAAGTATTCAGACCAGAGTTACGAAATATGCATATTTTATCTGCTGGTATGAATATGCATATTTTTGATGCAAGCGATATAAACATACTATATCACTACTATAGAAGAGATGAAAAAGATGCAGATATAGGAACAAGCGGCATAAGCGCAACACTGAATAATAACGAAGCCTATATAGGACAAGAACTTGATTTTGTTTCCCATATAAATATAGGGAAAGAATTTGGCTTTGAAAATAAGCTCGCACATAATAGCAGGTTAAAATTATCCGCAGGAACATTTGAAGCAGGTGATGCTTACGGCTCTGCTAATGGTGAAAGAGCTTTTAGAGGCATGATTGAACTTCGAATAAAATTCTAGATATATTTTTAAAAGAAAAGATTAAAATGACAAATATAAAACCAAATACAGAAAAATTTGAGACAGAAATACTAATCGCAGAAACAGGTTTTCGTGAGTATGATGCCAGATGGCTTTATCCTGAGCAAATAAATCTTCTTGGGGTTCAAGCACTGGGCATGGGAATAGGAACACAACTAAAAGAAATGGGCGTAGAGCAAAAAATAGCAGTAGGACATGACTACCGCTCATATAGCGCTTCCATTAAACATGCCCTTACCATTGGTCTTATGTCCGCTGGTTGTGAAGTTTATGATATAGGATTAGCCCTATCACCTATTGCCT
This sequence comes from Micavibrio sp., assembly GCA_027051315.1. GTDB lineage: Bacteria > Pseudomonadota > Alphaproteobacteria > Micavibrionales > Micavibrionaceae > JALTZE01. The sequence goes on along the minus strand of JALTZE010000194.1, from coordinate 1,788 downwards.
ATTTTTCACAATTTGAACTTGATGTTCCTGCTGTCGCTATGGTTACAGCATCCCACAATGAAAATGGCTGGACAGGCGTTAAAATAGGAGCGCAAAGACCGTTAACCTATGGTCCAGATGAAATGAGCCGCCTAAAAGAAATCGTCCTTAACAAAAAATACAAATCAGACCAAAAAGGTTCATATCACATAATAAAAGATATGAAAGAACGCTATATTGCAGACCTTGTAAAAGATGGAAAAATTTCAAGAAAACTAAAAGTCGTTGCGGCATGCGGTAACGGCACAGCTGGTGCATATGCTCCTGAATTTCTTGAAAGGCTTGGTTGTGAGGTAATCGCAATGGATTGCGAGCTTGATTATACATTCCCAAAATATAACCCAAATCCCGAAGATATGAAAATGCTACATGCATTACGTGAAAAAGTTCTTGAAACAAAGGCTGATATCGGATTTGCCTTTGATGGTGATGGCGATAGATGCGGTGTAATAGATAATACAGGCGAAGAAATTTTTGCCGATAAAGTTGGAGTAATATTAGCAAGAGAACTTTGTAAACATTACGATAACAAACAATTTGTTGTAGATGTAAAATCAACAGGACTATATAATTCAGACCCCGTTTTACAACAGCTTGGCGCGAAAACAGATTATTGGAAAACTGGGCATTCATATATCAAACGCAGAGTTAATGAGCTAGGCGCACTAGTTGGTTTTGAAAAAAGCGGGCATTATTTCTATAACGCTCCAATAGGGCGAGGATATGATGACGGACTTCTTTCCGCAATGACAATATGTCGTCTTCTTGACAATAATCCTGAAAAAACATTAGCAAATCTTAAAGATGACATTCCTAAAACATGGTCTTCACCTACTATGTCCCCTTATTGTGCCGATACAGTAAAATATGATGTTGTAGATAAAATAATCAAACATTATCAAAATAAAAAAGAAAAAGGTGAAACAATAATAGGGCAAAAAATAACGGATATTGTAACCGTAAATGGTATCAGAATAACTCTTGAAGATGGAACATGGGGGCTAATACGAGCATCTTCCAATAAACCCAATCTTGTGGTAGTTGTAGAAAGCCCAGTATCCGAAGAAAACATGCTTGGCATTTTCGAAGAAATAGACCAAACATTAGCAAAACACAAAGAAGTAGGAGAATATGATCAAAAACTTGATACAAAGAAATATCACCGTGATACTTCTTCTATTGGTAATGTCTAGCAACATATCTAAAGCTGCAGAAAAAGATTCCATATCTCAAACAAATTTAATAAATATTGTTAAGATAGTACCCCCTCTTAAATCGCCCTTTAATTCGAACTTAATCAGGATAAGGGCAAAAGAAACGACAATAAATTTTACTTGCCCATCCTCCCCTGAACCTCCTAAAAATATGGAGATTTTCGAAAGCATCTATAAAGATAATAATGACAAAAGCCGTTCTGTTATTGATGAAGAAAAAAGAAAAAAACATAAAGAAAATAGCAAAAATATAGCACTTTTCGAAAGATATATAACTGATGCTGCCAATTTATATATTACAACCATGCCACCATATGAAGAAGCTGCTACATGCGTAAACGACCTTATAAAATCATGGGCAAAGAAAAATGCCTTACTGGGTAAAGCAAGCCATACCGGTATAGCAGTGAGAAAATGGACATTAGCCTCGATAGCATCAGCATGGTTACAAGTAAAATCCGCTGAAAATCTTGATTATAATGATGTATATTTGATTGAAAAATGGATAAAAAAACTAGCCTATCAAGTAAAAAAC
>JALTZE010000193.1 GCA_027051315.1 Micavibrio sp. | reverse complement strand
GAAAAATAATATTTAATATGTTTTTTGAAAATTCTACCAGAACCAGAACTTCATTCGAAATGGCAGCAAAAAAATTAGGGGCGCAAGTAATAAATTGGGACGCCTCAACATCTTCAATAAAAAAAGATGAAACATTTATGGATACGATTCAAACATTGGCAGCAATGAAACCAGATGCGATAATAGTAAGACATTCTGAATATAATGCCCCAGCAACAATAGCAGCCAACGTAGATTGTCCAGTAATAAATGCAGGTGATTCTTTTCGTGCCCATCCATCACAAGCCATACTTGATGCTTTAACCATCAAACAAGCCAAAGGAAAAATAAAAGGGTTAGAAATTGCCATATGTGGTGACATAGCCCACAGCCGTGTTGCAAATTCTAATGTAGAGCTTTTATCCAGAATGGGGGCTAATATCAGACTTGTAGCCCCCAAATATTGGTTACCAGAAAAAGAAAAGATAAGCCAAAATAATGTAACGATTTATGATGATTTTGATGCTGGTATAAAAAATGCCGATATAATCATGATGTTGCGTTGCCAAAAAGAAAGATGGAAAACGGAGAATTCCGAATTTGGTGAAGATTATTTCAAAACATGGGGGCTTACTATAAAACGTCTTGATAAGGCAAATCCGAATGCTTTAATTATGCATCCAGGACCGATAAATAGAAATGTAGAAATATCTGATGCTGCTGCTGATGACCCTTACCGCAGTTTAATCTTGAAACAAGTAGCAAACGGAGTTCCTGCACGAATGGCAATATTAGATTGGGCTATTAATGATTAAGGTTACAATATTATGAATGAATTAATTATATATGCAGTTTTTGGCTATCTTTTAGGGTCAATTCCCTTTGGGCTTGTTCTTTGTTATATATTTGGTTATGGCGATATAAGGAAAATTGGCTCTGGCAATATTGGCGCAACAAATGTGTTAAGAACAGGAAATAAGTTTCTTGCTTTTATAACATTGCTTCTTGATAGCGGTAAGGGAGCAATATCAGTATTAATTTCACTATATATAATGAATACAGATTTTAACACCGCAATGATAGCAGGATTTGGCTCTATTTTAGGGCATTTATTTCCAGTTTGGTTGAAATTCAAAGGTGGAAAGGGAGTAGCAACGACCTTCGGTACTTTACTTGCCTTATCACCTTATACAGGTCTTATAACTTGTATTATATGGCTTATTACTGCTTTGATATTTAGAATATCATCACTTTCCGCTCTTATAGCTGTACTTGCTTCCCCTGTTATATCATATTTTTTATATCCTCAATATGAGCTTCTCCCTCTATGGTGCACAGTCGTAGCCGCCATAGTTTGGGCAAAACATCACCAAAATATAAAAAGGATAATAAGAGGGGAAGAGCCCAAAATAGGTAAAAAGAAATAAGCCATTCTATTAATTATATCCTGCATTTGACAAATATTAACTCATGATACATAAATAATTTCATGAAAACTCAAATATCGGAAAAAGAAAAGCTATCATGGCTCAGATTATACCGTACTGAAAATATAGGTACGGTAAATTTTTTCCGTCTTATAGAAAAATTTGGCACAGCAGAAGAGGCAATTTATAATCTTCCTGAATTTTCCAGACAGAAAAAAAGGCCAATTGACCCATATCCTCTTGAATTGGCTGAACAAGAATATAATTCCTTAAAAAAACTTAACGGAGAGATAATTACATCATCTGATTCACTATATCCTTATAACCTTGCTAATATAGATGATAAACCACCAATAATATCATTCATAGGTAATATAGAAATTGCAAATAAGCCCTCTATTGCAATAGTAGGTGCAAGAAATTCTTCTCTAAATGGTAATAAATTTGCAAAAAGATTAGCAAATGAGCTTGGCAATAAAGGACAAATAATAGTATCAGGTCTTGCCAGAGGAATTGATACAGCAGCCCATGAAGGAAGTATAGAAACAGGAACAATAGCAGTCTTGGCAGGTGGTGTTAATATCGCATATCCACCACAAAATAATAATCTATATAATCGTATAATAGAAAATGGCGGATTGATAATAGCAGAATCTCCATTATCGACTCAACCAATTGCAAGACATTTCCCCAAAAGAAACAGGATAGTATCGGGGCTTTCCTCCGCTACAATAGTTATCGAAGCAACACTACGTTCAGGTTCATTGATAACAGCAAGAATGGCAGCAGAACAGGGCAGGGACGTTTACGCAGTGCCTGGTTTTCCAACAGACCCACGCGCACAAGGTCCTAATAAATTAATAAGGGACGGTGCAATATTAATACAATCGGCTGATGATGTAATAGAAAGCCTAACACCTATATCAAGAAAACAAATGACATTTTTCGAAGAAGTAGAATATAATTTTGCTCCTGTGGATATAGTTGAAAAACAAACAGAGAAACAAGAGCTTGATATATGTAAGCTTATAGAAAATAATCTTTCTTCTGTTTCGGTTTCTGTTGACGAACTTGCCAGAACATGTCAATTGACTATATCTGAATTGCAAGCACCGCTTTTAGAAATGGAGCTAACAGGAAAGATACAAAGATTACCAGGCAATAAAATATGTTTGGCAGCATAATATATTTAAGAGGAATGGATAATTGAGCGCATCTAATGTAGTAATAGTTGAGTCCCCAGCTAAATGTAAAACAATTAATAAATATCTTGGCAAAGATTATATAGTCTTGGCATCTTTTGGGCATGTCAGAGATTTGTTAGCCAAAGATGGTTCTGTTCGCCCTGATGAAGATTTTGCTATGGAATGGGCTTTAAGCGACCGTTCAGCAAAACCTCTAAAAGAAATAAAAGATGCTATAAAATCTGCTGATACATTATATCTTGCAACTGACCCCGATAGGGAGGGAGAAGCAATATCATGGCATGTAAAAGAAATCTTAGAAGATAAAAAATTACTAAAAAATAAACAGGTTAAAAGAGTAACATTTAATCAAATTACAAAATCAGCAGTAAAAGAAGCATTTAAAAATTCAAGAGAGCTTGATAAAGATTTAATAGATGCTTACCTTGCTCGCCGTGCGCTGGATTATTTGGTCGGCTTTACATTATCTCCTGTTTTATGGCGTAAACTTCCTGGTTCTAAATCAGCAGGAAGAGTGCAGTCAGTTGCGCTCCGCCTTATCTGTGAACGTGAAACAGAGATAGAAAAATTCATAGCACAAGAATATTGGAGCATAGATACAACCCTGCAAACACCAGAAGGAGTTCCCTTCGAGGCAAGATTAACACATCTTTCAGGCAATAAACTTGATAAACTTGATATCAATAACGAAGCAGCAGCAAAAGCAGCAATAGCAAGAATAGAAAATAAAAATCTCTCTGTACAAAAACTTGTTAAGAAAAAATCTAAACGTAATCCATCTGCTCCTTTTATAACATCAACATTACAGCAAGAAGCCTCAAGAAAACTCGGCTTTTCTGCAACTCAAACAATGAAAACAGCCCAAAGATTATATGAAGGCATAACCATAGATGGCGAAACAACTGGTCTTATAACCTATATGCGTACTGATGGTATTACTTTATCGCCTGAGGCTATATCCCAATGTCGTTCAGTTATCGATAGTAAATATGGTAAGAAATATTTGCCAGATTCTCCGCGTATTTATAAAAGCAAAGCCAAAAATGCTCAGGAAGCTCACGAAGCAATTCGTCCAACAGACCTTAATAGAACACCAGAATCTTTGGCAAAAGTTCTTGATGAACAAATGCTAAAATTATATACGCTTATCTGGAAACGTACTTTAGCATCACAGATGGAAAGCGCAGTTCTTGACCAAGTTGTAGTTGATATTTCAGATGGTACAGATGATGTAATATTAAGGGCAAATGGCTCCATCATATCATTTGATGGTTTTCTTACTCTTTATCAAGAAGGAAAAGACGACGAAGACGAAGACGGTGACCGTAGGCTTCCCAATATGAATGAAGGAGATATCCTTAAGATATTAGGCATAGTACCAGAACAACATTTTACCCAACCCCCACCAAGATATTCAGAAGCATCACTTGTAAAAAAGATGGAAGAATTAGGAATAGGTCGCCCATCTACATATGCTTCTATTTTACAGGTTTTAAAAGACCGAGGTTACGTAACACTTGAAAAACGTAGGTTCAAAGCAGAGGATAGAGGACGTTTGGTAACAACATTCTTGCTTAAATATTTTACCCGTTATTTGGATTATGAATTTACGGCAAATCTTGAAGATGAACTTGATGCTATCTCGGCAGGTAAAGCAGATTGGAAAGAAGCATTACGCCTTTTTTGGAAGGATTTTATCCACGCCGTAGAAGAAACTAAAGAACTAAGAATCACTGATGTTATAAATGCTTTGGAAGAAGAACTAGGCGACCATTTATTCCCAGTTATTGAAAAGGGAAAAGACCCAAGAGATTGCCCAAGCTGTAATGATGGAAGGCTATCTCTAAAACTTGGAAAATTTGGGGCTTTTATAGGTTGTTCCAATTATCCAGAATGTAAATATACAAGACCATTAGTCCAATCAGAAGAAGAAAAAGAAGCGCAAAGCTCAGGAAATACTACAAAAACTGAACCTAAAGAATTAGGTGAAGACCCTAAAACAGGAAGAAAAGTAATTCTAAAAAAAGGTCCTTATGGCTGGTATGTAGAGTTAGCTCCTCCAGAAAAATCAAAAGAAAAACCAAAACGTCAAGGTCTTCCAAAAGGTACAAATCCAGAAGAAATTGACCTTAAAGCTGCCTTGTCACTTCTTTCTCTGCCTAGAGATATAGGAAAACATCCTGAAACAGATGAAATGATTCAAGCTGGTATAGGTCGTTATGGTCCATATCTAAAATATGCTGGAAAATTTATTTCTCTTCCCGCGGGCGATGATGTGCTTACTGTTGGAATGAACAGAGCCGTCGATATAATAGCACAAGCGGCAAGTAAACCGAAAAAAACTAAAAAACCTTCAACAAAAAAGAAGGCGACAAAAAAGAAAACAACCAAAAAGAAAAAATCAGAGTAAAATAATCTTATACTAAATAGCCTTCAATAGGCTATTTACGTTCAAACGCCACGTTGCTTTCGTTGCATTGGCAACGACTTGCGGTCGCAAGCTTCCAATTGTAATTCATAAATGAATGCCAATTGGTATTAAACAGCTTGGGAATGTTTGGCAATTCCTTTATCTATATATGTATCTAGGCTTGTTGCGATAAGGCGTGTAAAGCTACGCCCTTTTTCCTTGATTATTATATTATTTCCAGAAAATTCTACTAAATCATCTTGAATAAATGGAGCAATTTTACTTTTTACTTTTTCCCTATTTGCTTTATCTAGCGGTGAAATATCTACTTCAAAATAACACATAATATTCATAATAAGTTTTCTGCGTAATTTGTCTTCATCAGAAATTTTAATTCCCTTTACTACAGGAAGCTCTCCTTTGGCTATTTTTTCTCTATATTGTTTTAACAATGTTGTGCTTTGTACATATCCTTGTGGAGTTGCACCAATAGAAGAAACCCCAAAACCAAGCAATGTTTCAGCTTTATCAGTGGTATATCCTTGAAAATTTCTATTAAGTGTTTTATTTACAAATGAAATTGCCATTTCATCATCTTTTTTGGCAAAATGGTCAATACCTATATCGATGTAACCTGCTTTAATTAATTCTTCTTTATATGTTTGATTCATAAGATATCTTTCATAAGAATCTCCTCTTGGATACTCTTCCAGCTTTTCTTGATGTTTCTTAAACCAAGGAACATGAGCATAACCAAATACAGCAAGCCTATCAGGGGAAAGAGCTGCGGCCTGCCTTGCAGTATTGGCAACTGTTTCGATATTTTGAAACGGCATACCATAGATAAGGTCAAAATTAATCGAATTAATGCCAGCATCACGAAGATTATCAACTGTTTCTTTTACCATATCAAATGGTTGTATGCGTCCTATGGCTTTTTGAACATCATTATTAAAATCCTGTACTCCTAAGGAAGCACGATTAACCCCTATCTCAGCCATATGAAATATACGGTCTTTAGTTAATATTCTAGGGTCCATTTCAACTGCTATCTCAGTATCATAAAGCAGCTCAAATCTTTCACTTATAAGCTTTAATATAGATTCCATCTCATCGGCAGGCATCATAGAGGGCGTACCCCCACCCCATGCAATATGCGATACTGGTAGTTTTTTCCCTATAAAATCTGAAACCATTTTTATTTCCGATTTCATAGTTTTAGAATATGCACGTATTGGCTCTTCCATATCTACGATTTTTGTATTACACCCACAATACAGGCACATAGATTTACAAAATGGAACATGTAAATAAAGAGATATAGCTTCTTTTTCAGGCAGCCTTGAAAGCCATATAGAGTAATCTTCTCCCCTTATATCTGTATTAAAATGCGGAGCAGTAGGATAGCTTGTATATCTTGGGGCGTTACCCTCATATTTTTTAATAAAATTTTCCATATTTATATTGTTAAATCCATATTTATCTGATAACTTGCGTAAAAATATATACAAAAATAAAAAAAATAACAGGGAATAAAGTAATGTATACAGTTAATAGAACTTTATCTTTAGATGAACTATATGCCAACATAAAACAATATCTTCCTGCCGATATCAAAGAATTATCAGAAATTTTTGGAGTATCATCAAAAGAACTTACTTCCGAATTTAGAAAACAACTAAACAGATTAAAAGCCTTAGGCTTAATAAAACGAAGAAATGGTACAATTTCCTTACCTTCAAAAGAACCAGAAGGAGTGGCAATGATAGTTCGTGCTGTAAATCATGAAGGAAAAATATTTGCAGTTCCTATTGAATGGGATGAAGAAAATTATGGTGCACGACCTGAGTTTAAAATACCACCAGAAAAACATGGGCAAAAGATAGTAAGAATAAATGACGTTATTATAGTTGAATTAGATGAGAATAATGATTTTAAAATACTAAAACTACACCAATATAATGAAGATGTATCCAATTATTATGACACCAAAGAAAATAATAAAACAAAGGGTAAAAACAAAAATAATAAAAATGGAAATAATAAAAATGGAAATGATGGTAAGAAGGAAATTAATGAAATACATAAGCCTCGTTTAACTGCAAAAGAGAGAGATATAAAAAAGATTGTATCAAGATTTAAAGATGTAAGTGAACCGGTTCCTGCAGTTATTATAAGTGAAAATGGCAAAATATACGCAAAGTCAGTCAGCGATTCTGTTAAAGAGAATATATTACTAGATAGTAATGAACATAAAGAAGGTTCAATAGTCATAGTACAAAGAGATACTCAATTACCAAATAATGGAAAAATAATTGAAAATATAGGTCATTTGGAAGATGAGGCAGCTTTCAGCATAATGTCAGCTGTAGAAATGGGGATTCCTATAAAATTTCCTGATAATATAATGGAAGGTTCACCAGCAATTATTGTACCGCAAACTGATGAAATTAGAAAAGATTTCACTCATATAGACTTTTTTACCATAGACCCCGAAGATGCTAGAGATTACGATGATGCAATCTATGTAAAGGCAGATGATTCATTTCATAACCCTCAAGGTTGGCTTCTTTATGTAGCAATTGCAGATGTATCGCATTATGTGCGTCCAAGGACAATTCTTGATGATGAGGCGTTAAACAGAGGAAACACAACCTATATGCCAGATACTACATTCCCAATGATTCCAAAAATATTATCTAATAATATTTGTTCATTGGTTGAAGGTGAAGAAAGAGCAGCAATGATTGCTGCAATCAGAATTAGCAAGGAAGGTGAAATAATAGATTATTCATTTGATACAGGAATAATTAGGTCAAGGGCTAGATTAAGCTATGAGCAAGTAACAGAAGCTTTAGAAGGAAACCCCGATGATATTACAGCTCCGATATTTGATAATCTTATCAAGCCAGCACATGATTTATATAAAATTTTAAAACAGGTAAGAGAGAAAAGAAATGCTCTTGAGATAGATATTGAAGAATCAAGAGCCTATGTTGATAGGAATAGCCAAATAGTAATAAAAGCAAATGCACGTGATGATGCACATTGTATGATAGAAGAAATGATGATAGCAACAAATATAGTAGCATCAAAAACTATAAATGATTGCAACGGACCTGTTATAAGGAGAATTCACGGTCAACCTGATACCGAGACTCTAAAAATATTATTTAACAAATTAAGTGGCTATGGAGTGTCAATATCCAGTAACACATTGCCACTTGAACAAAAAATAGCAATGATTCTAAAAGAAACCATGAAGCATCCTCAAAAAGATGCAATTCATAGTGAAATATTAAGAGCACAGCAAAGAGCTATATATAGTACTGAAGAGCTTGGGCATTTTGCACTAGATATACCTGCTGATAATGGATATAGTCATTTTACTTCTCCGATAAGACGAGGCGCAGATTTACTAGTTCACAGAGCAATAAAATATAAGCTTGCTTTAGGTGATATTGGCATAGACAATGAGTCTTATTTTGAAAATATACAAGAATATCTTACACACCTTAATATGTGTGAAAGAAGGAGTGAACTAGCCGAAGACCGTGCCAATAAACGCCTTGTTGCTAAATGGATGGAAAATAATATTGGGAATGATTTTGAAGCAGTTGTTACTACATCTGTTAAAACAGGTATTACATTCAGGGTAAAGCAAAAAGATGATAATGGTAATCAGATATGCGTGCATGGTGTTCTTTCTAACAGTGAAATAAATAATAAAAGGGGAAGTAAGCTGATTTCTGGAGATAGAATTTATGTGAAAGCAACGAATGCAGACCCTATTTCAGGTAATATAAAATTTGTTATGTCATAAAATATCTATAAATTATCTATATATCTGCTATCCTTACATCATAAAAATAAATAGCAGGATAAACAGTGTCAGATTTTGAAAATTTTCCAACCAAAGAAGATATAGTAAATTTTATTAGATATATAGGAGAACCAGTCAGCAGAAAATTTATCGCAGATAATTTTTCCATCAAGGGTGATGACCGTAGAAATTTACGCAATATGTTAAAAGACCTTGAAAATAGCGGGACAATTATAAAACAAGGTAAAGAATATTTGATAAAAAATCGCCTACCATCAGTAAGCGTCATTGAAATAACAGAAATTGATATAGACGGTGATATATTCGCAAAACCCACTGATTGGGACGAAGATATACAAGGCTCTTTTCCAATAATAGAAGTAATGCCTGATAAAAAAACTTATGCTCAGTTAAAAGAAAAAGACCGCGTACTTGCACGCCTTACTTACATATCTGATAATGCTTATGAAGCACGTATAATAAAACAATTTGATACCGAAAGAGGTAAAGTTCTAGGAGTAGTACAGCATTTAAGACGAAAATATATTCTAAAACCAGTTAACAAAAAAGCAAAATCTGATTTTGATATTCCTCAAATAGAATTAAACGGTGCACAAGACGGAGATATAGCAATAGGGGAAATAATCCCTGCAAGAGGTCTAAAAAGTAAACAAGTGCGTATAACCAGCATTATTGGAAAAGAAGAAGACCCAAAAATAATATCTTTAATAGCCATTCATGAAAACGGTATCAGATATGAATTCCCAGAAGAAGTAATAAAAGAATGTGAGGGAATGAAAGTTCCCCCTCTAAATAAAAGAGAGGATTTACGAAATATTCCCTTGGTTACCATAGATGGAGCAGATGCAAAAGATTTCGATGATGCCGTATTTGCACAAAAAACCGAAGAAGGATTCCATCTGATTGTGGCAATTGCTGATGTTTCATATTATGTGCGCCCCAATTCCTATTTGGATAAAGAAGCATATAAAAGAGGAAATTCCACCTATTTCCCTGACCGTGTTGTTCCCATGTTGCCCGAAGCATTATCAAATAATTTATGTTCTTTACGACCTAACGAAGATAGAGCATGTATGGCTGTCCACTTATGGATAAATGATAAAGGAGAGCTTATAAAATATAAGTTTGTTCGCGGTTTAATGAGGTCGGTAGCAAGATTAGTATATGAACAAGTACAAGCAGCAAAAGAGGGCATAACTGATGATGTAACAAAACCTCTAATGGAAGATGTAATCAATCCATTATACGAAGCATATAAACTCCTTGATGAGGCAAGAATTAAACGTGGTGCTCTTGACCTTGATATGCCAGAAAGGCAAATATTAATTGATAAAAATGGTAATATGGCAGGGGTTAAAAAACGTTTACGCCTTGATGCCCATAAACTTATAGAAGAATTTATGATTCTTGCAAATGTTGCTGCTGCCAAAGCATTAGAGGCAAAAAAAGCTCCATGTATATATAGGATACACGACCAACCAAGAGCAGAAAAATTAGATAATGTAAGGGAATTTGTCCAAGCATTTGGATTAAGCCTACCAAAAGGTCATATAAATAAACCGATACAAATAAATACAATTTTGAAAAAAGCAGCAAAAAGCCCATATTCTCACCTTATATCAGAAATAATGTTAAGAACTCAGTCGCAAGCAATCTATTCTCCAGATAATATTGGGCATTTTGGGCTTGCTCTTACTCACTACGCTCATTTCACATCACCGATAAGAAGATATGCTGATTTATTAGTGCATAGGTCATTAATAAGAGCATATGGACTTGGAGAAGGCGGGCTAAGTGATGAAGAAAAAGCTACCCTTGATGAAAAATCTGAACATATCTCAGTAACTGAAAGAACATCCGCACAAGCAGAAAGAGAAGCCATAGACCGCTTCACTTCCGCATATCTATCAGAGCAAATAGGCGCAGAATTTAGTGGGAAAATCAACGGAGTAACCAGATTTGGACTATTTGTAACCCTAGATGAATCAGGAGCAGACGGCCTTATCCCTATACGTTCTCTTCCCGATGATTATTACATACATGATGAAGAAAAACACGCTCTTATTGGTCGTAAAAGTCGTAGATTATATCGACTCGGCGCTCCCTTAACTATAAGGATAAAAGAATCAGATGCTATGACAGGCTCTTCAATATTTGAAGTTGTTGGGAAGCAAGGCGCCGATATACCAGGGATTCAGTTTAAAAAAACAAAATCGCCTAAACCCAAGAATAATAAGAAAAAATTCCATAAGAAAAAGAAATTTAAAAAGAAAAAATAATAAATTAGCTATGCAGCAATATTTCACATAGCGATTTTGCTTTTGGTAAGATAAATTTCATATAATAATCGAATTCTTCTATATATTCTGCTTTTATTTGGTAAAGCGCAAAAGAGCAAAAAATAATTGCCGACATCTCTAAATATGTTGATGCTAACATTGCAATTTTTTCATTATCACCAGCTTTACCAAGCTTTAATATATGATTAGTAGCAATTTCAAGCTTGTGAACCATATCAGTAAGATAATCACATTCAGAAATGGAATCTTTCATATTTTCTATATAATTAAACATGTTATTTCCATTATCCATTAATATTTTTCTGAATAATAAATCAAGGGACTGGATACCGTTAGTTCCCTCATATATGGGTAGAATTCTAGCATCTCTGTAATATTGCGCTGCTCCTGTTTCTTCAATATATCCCATTCCACCATGCACTTGGATAGCGGTAGATGTAACATCTACGGCCATATCAGTGCAATATGATTTTACTATAGGTGTCAAAAGACCAACCATCGCCAAAGCTTCCGAAACTCCTGATTTTGCAATATCAATACAAGATGCTGCATAATAAGTAAGAGCACGACATGCCATAATTTTCGCCCTCATATCAATAAGCATTCTTTTTACATCAGGGTGATTTTCGATGGTAACTTTATCTCCTTGCCCTGTTATTGATTTACCCTGAACTCTTTCACATGCATATTCTTTTGCTTGTTGATATGCTCTTTGTGCTATTGCTACTCCTTGTAATCCTACGGATAATCTTGCATTATTCATCATGGTGAACATATATTTTAGTCCCTCATTTTCTTTTCCTACAAGATATCCAGTTGCCCCCCCTTTATCACCAAAAGACATAGTGCAAGTAGGCGAAGCATGTATCCCAAGCTTATGTTCCAAAGATACACATTCAACATCATTTTTCTTACCATCAATAAATTTCGGAACTATAAATAAAGATATTCCCTTAACTCCTGCAGGTGCATCAGGAGTCCTTGCCAGAACTAAATGAATAATATTTTCAGACATATCATGGTCACCATAAGTTATAAATATCTTCTGTCCTGATATTTTATAACTATCATTTTCCTGTTTTACAGCTTTCGTTGTGATTGCTGCAAGGTCTGACCCAGCCTGAGGTTCAGTCAGGTTCATAGTTCCCGTCCATTCACCTGATATAAGCTTAGGTAAGTATATTTCTTTTTGTTCTTCTGTACCATGAGATAAAATAGCATCAACAGCCCCCTGATTTAATAAAGGACAAAGACCAAATGACATATTAGCAGATTGCCACATTTCTTGTATCGGAAAAGCAATCAACCATGGCAATTCTTGTCCCCCATATTTTTCTGGGAAAGGAACGGAATTCCAACCATTGTCACAATATTGTTTATATGCTTCTTTAAATCCTTTGGGAGTTATTACTCTACCATCTTTTAATATCGAAGATTCAATATCTCCTAGACGATTTATCGGTGATAATACCCCGCTTGCTAGTTTAGAAGCTTCCTCAAGAATAGCCTCTACCATATCCTTATCAATATCACT